>JAYVXJ010000565.1:0-1526 GCA_043785285.1 Chitinophagaceae bacterium | reverse complement strand
GAGTACTTTCATCGTTTTCATTTCCTTTTTCGCTTCATCAGGTTGCACATAATAGAGCCTTGACGAACCGTCACTTATAATGAGATTACTACCGTCATTGGTAATTCCCCAACCCTCCAGGCTCCAATTATACGTAGCTGTAGGATGCGTAATATCATTTAAATTATATACAAAAATCTTGTGATTCTGCCAGGTTAACTGGTAAATTTTATTTTTGAAAATGGTAATGCCTTCGCCAAAAATGCTCCCATCAGGAATGAGATATTCTTTATCAGGCTTCCCGGTTTTGATGTCAACAATGCGCAAAGTTGATTGATTTGGCTCCCCGGTTCCTTCGTATAATTTGCCATTGTAAAATTGTAATCCCTGCGTGAAAGCCTTGGAATCGTGTGGGTATACTGCCTCTACTTTAAATGTAATTGGCTCCGGTGCCGGCAAATTGATTTGCCGCCCTCGTGGTAGACTCGCATCGTAATCAGGGCTTGAATTATTGTTACAGGAAAAAAGTATTAAGATAAGGACGAAACCAGCTAATTTATTGATCATCAATTTTTTTTAAAACGCTGTAAAAATAGGAAACGGCTTTGTTATACATGTTAATTCATTTGTAAATTGTTTGTTCAGATTCTTTGTGGTCTGACAAATTTTATCTTTATTTGCGCTGTTAAACCTCTTGAGAAGACGCTGATAACTTTTTTAAACTTATTTCTTGCTCCAAAGCCGGAGGCGAAAATTCTAAAAATCTTCCACATATCCCTTGTATTATTAGTCTTTCTATGTAATTCCTTCCGCCAATCTTATGTAATCCCGCTTACAATTTTTTCGAGAATTCTGAATCATAAAACGGGGATACATGCAATTTCTTCTAACCTTTCTTTGCTTAACTGCCACTTTATTTGCCACCGCGCAACGTTGTGGAAACACTATAAATAACCAGATCCCCTTTCTCCAACCTTCATTGGTTACCGGTTCTTCTCATACCACTACTACCGGATCAGGAGCGCGAGACACACTGCCAAATGAAGTGATCGTTGTCCCCGTCGTTATTCACGTATTATTTCATACAAATGTTCAAAATATTAGCGATGCCCAGGTTTTATCTCAGCTTGTGGTATTAAATAATGATTATCGCCGTCTTAATGGCGATACGGTCAATACTCCGGCTGCTTTCAAAAATGTAGCTGCGGATGCAAGGATTGTTTTTTGTCTTGCGAAGGTTGATCCTTCCGGAAGAAATACTTCGGGAATCATAAGGAAATATACTTCTGCTGAATTATTTCTTTCAGATGATGAAATGAAATTTTCTGCTACCGCAGGTGACGATGCATGGGACTCTAAAAAGTATCTAAACATTTGGGTTTGTAATCTTTTTGGACGCACCTTAGGGTATGGACTGATGCCAGGAGCCCCAGCCGATAAAGATGGCGTTGTGGTTCAGTATAATGTGTTTGGTACAACCGGGGTAGTCAGCACTCCATTTAATAAAGGCCGCACCACAACCCACGAGGTTGGTCATTGGCTTGGTC
>JAYVXJ010000564.1:0-5270 GCA_043785285.1 Chitinophagaceae bacterium | reverse complement strand
ACAATGGCAGCAATATTAAACTGTAAAGCAACCAAAAATTTTCGAAGTAAAATGTTCTCCTTTATGGAAGTCAGTTTTCCTTTGATCACTTCAATGATGAACCAAAACTATACAGGTATCTAATTGGTTGAATGTCAGTTATGAAATTGGGGGTTAAGTTTTTAAACCTTCCGGTTTCGAAACATGCCGTGTATGTTTATAAGACTGTTGGACTCGCTCTAAAATAAGGTTGGTACAAAATATATTTTTCCCGACTCTGGAAGAACTATTGAAAAAGGCTTTCATAGTGATAGCATATTTGCTTTTATAAAAGCTGATATATGTTTCATTCAATCTCCTGGTCGACTGTTCTATCATATGTTATGTTAGAACAGTCGTACTTTCTATCGGTAAAAAACTATGTCTTGCTTTAATTTACTGAGTTGGTTTAGTTCCTCAACATTGAACACAATGGAAAATTCGACTATGGCAAGATACTATCTAAGCGTATCTGCAATTATTTCGACACTGCTTATTTTTCGCGGTATCCAGATTTGCATTTGTCCTTCCCCGCGGTTCGCCCACGAGAAGTACGGGATTGCAACAATTTTTTTATTTTCAGTTTTTACAGATAAGCCATCTTCGGAAACTTTAATCGTGGGAGCATTCGCTTCTAATTTCATAATACCTCCCAGGGTATTATTTTCAAAATTGCTGCTGAATTGAACCGTATCAGGAATATAGATATTAGCTACCTTGCCACCATTATCGGGATGCTCAAAACAATACATCAGCGGTCCCCTTTGCAACGAGATTTTATTTCGATCATCTGCAATACTATCAATCGCTATAACTTTTCTTATTTCTACTGGCAAGGCCAGGGATACTAAATCGCCTTTCTTCCATTCCTTATCTATAACAGCATAGCCATTTTTTATCTCAAACGGGATATTTTGTCCATTAACAGTCAGTGTCCATTTTTTTTCAGAATAATCAAGAAAACGATATGTGTCCCCAGGAGAAGGCTGATTTTGTGCCCATCCTGGTATCCGGATATAAAGAGAGAATTTGGATTTTTTCTGCGGGGAAACCATCAATTGAATATCACCATTCCATGGATAGTTTGTTTGCTGCGCTATTTGAACGATGTTATTTTTAAGACTGATGCTGGTATTACTGCCAATAAAAAGATTCACCCAAATTCCATTGTCAGATTTGGCATATATATAATTTCCTAAAGATTCTACCAACCTTGCTATGTTGGAAGGACAGCAGGCAGTGCCAAACCATTCACTTCTCTTATCACCACCATTTGATGATAGCGTATTGCCATAGAAAAAGCGGTCACCACTAAAAGACAAGGCATCCAAAGCCCCATTGTACAGGCTTTTTTCCAACACATCTATATATTTACTTTCGCCGGTCAGCATATTCATGCGCTGGTTCCATAATACCATGCCCACTGAGGCACAAGTTTCACAATAAGCTTGTTCGTTGGGCAGATCATAGTCAACACTAAATCCTTCATTTCTACCGGATGAGCCTATGCCGCCGGTGATATACATGTTCCTGTAAACCACATCCTCCCACACCTGCTTCATGGCATTCATATACCCTGAATCATTTTTTGCAGCGGCTACATCAGCAGCTCCTGTATATAAATACATTGCACGAACAGCATGCCCGGTAATCTGAGTCTGTTCCTTAACTGGGGATTTATCCTGGTAATAATCTCGGCCTCTCGACTGATCAGAAAAATAGCCATGCCCGCGTTGCCGCAAATACCAATCTGCCAGATTAAGATATCTTGAATTTCCGGTTGCTTTGTAGAGTTTTACAAGAGCCAGCTCAATTTCTTCATGGCCTGATACCCAATGGCGGTTTTGAAGACGAAAAGCAGCATCAATTTCATTGGCAAAACGGATTGCTACATCCAAAAGTTTACGTTTGCCAGTTGTGTTGTAGTAAGCCACTGCAGCTTCAATAAGATGGCCGGCACAATAGTCTTCATGCATATCCATGTCAGTCCATCGTTTTGTAATATCCCCCAGGGTAAAGTACGTATTTAAATACCCGTCAGGTAACTGTGCAGCTGCAATCTTATCTATCCATTCGTCAGCTTTTTTCTCAAGTGCTGAATCCGGGTGATTCTTTAATGAGTAAGCTATAGCTTCCAAAGCTTTATATACATCAGAATCATCATAAAACATTCCTTCATGCTTTTCTCCCTTTTTAGCGGCAACTTTTTCGAAATTCCGGATACGCCCGGTCTTAACTTCGGTTTGATCAATGCACACGGGAATGCTGACATTACTAACTGCACTAATACGCGGTTTCCAAAACTTGTCATCAATTTTCACGTGAGAATAGCTGACCGATTCTAATTTTTGCAGAGAATGTTGCGCTTCTGAATTTGATATTGAGCAGAAAAATGATAGTGAGGAGATAAGGAAAAAAGGCCTTTTCATATTCTTTAATTTAATTAAGGGCATCTCTAATAACCCGATTTTTTGATAGAGATTTTTGATCGGGTGATTTTTGATGCAGTTTGGTTTGAAAATCTTGTTTTCTGTATTCATTTTCGGGATGGTTGCATCCCGTTTTTATTTTGTGTGCCCTTTTTTAAAGGAATCAGCGCCTCTGTCCTGTTAACTTCTTACCTGCACTTGCATTTGGATTAGTCTGAACAGGTTGTAGGTCAGGTTCATTAATCCGATGGCAGCCTGGTTTCTTACAAAATTGCGGTGAGTTTATCCCGGAAAAGCCAACTGGTTCTGGCATCGGAAACAGGGTCGTTAATGCCAAGCCCTAAAAAACGCATAAAACTCAAGCGGTCCAATATGGCATATTCTATCGTATCATCGCTCAGGTTATAATATCGCTGCAAGATGAGTGCCTTAAACACCAGTACATGGTCATATGCCGGACGGCCGCCTTTGCTGCGGTCTTCCTGCTTGTCAAAGAACTGTTGTAAGGGCTTATGGAAAAATTAGAAATCAATGTGGCTGCTCAATCGCTCTAACGGATCTTGCCTTTTACTCAACTTCCCCAACCGCATTTGCTCGTCAAATAATCCTCTTGCCCTTGACATATTTGCTTTTTTATATCAGACAACTTTTTATGCTAAAACATTGCTTCGTATCTTAGGTTTTTAGAGATGCCGTTGATTTATTGTTATTTAACAATGCACAAAGTGGCTGAATTGTCAGAATTAAGGAATTCTCTACATATCCCTATTTAATTTTTTTTCGGTATACATCAATCTCATAAATTGACCAGTTATAAGTTGTATCTATACTTGTCTGAGTGATTTTAATATACTGTGCATCTTGTTCAGGAAAATTTATTGAAGTAATTCCCAGTTCTCCTGATCCAGTTGCAACTGGTGCCCCCCATTTTTTGCCATCATTTGAAACTGATACAGAATACTTATTTGGCGAATCCCAAAGTGCCCAGGTATTATCGAGTATTATTTTATCAAATTTTTGCTTTTGCTTCATATCAACCTTAAACCATTGACCGGGATATTGTTTTCTGGTCTTATCACGCCATCCGGTCCAATGATCTCCATCAATTGCACTGGCTGCATCAATAGAAGTTGTATCACCGTTGAAAAGAAACATACTGTCTTTAACCATTGCTGAGGCAGTCCATGATTTTTTATCAAGTATGCTATCATTTGCAGCAGGCAGTGGAAGCGGCTTGGGTGAATTGATCGGCAGTGTTCCCATTCCAACAAAACTCCAGCTCCCGGGTATAGCATTAAACTTGATATAACCTGCGTCTTCTCCATTCCATGAAATGCCTTTAACTCCACCTTTATATGATCCATCCCATATAGTTACCCCATTTACTTTTATTGATTTAAGTGTTGAAAATGAGACTTTTGGTATACCAACTATTGCATTTGTATTAAGTGGAGAAGTAAGACTAAGTGAATATTCAGTTGTGGTCTTTTTTATTTCAACTTTTATATCACCTTTAACAGATGGAACAACGCCTTTGATTGAGGTTAGAAATGCTTCCTTTGGTAAAACATGATAGGTACTCCATCCTGGCTCCACAGGTGAAACTCCTGCTATTGTTTGAGATAGAATAATTACAGGAGGATTCCATCCGTGATTAAGTGATGAGCCTTCGTCATAAGCATTTTTCCACGATGCCCACCAACGGTCATAATGTTCCCAGAGCGTGGTAAAACTTGCGGGGATCATTGTCTTATAACGGTTGTGCATTCTGAGTAAGGCATATTCTTCTTTACCCATTTTGCAAAGGGCTTCAAACACCCATCTATCGAAAAAGCAACTGGAATTCTTATACTTTGTAAGAACATTATTATAGATCGCGTCCCATTTGGTATTTTCCGCCAATCCTGCATTTACTGCCATTGCATTTGCCCTGTCGTCTGGAGTAGATACCTGCGCTGACATATAATAATTCCCTTTCCAGTAACTTCTATTAAAAGTGGTTTTTATACTGTGGAGTTTTTTGTTAATAGCTACTGTATCCGAAGCATGTCCGGTAAGTAATGCCATTTTTTTCAATGTCTTAAGGTCGATATACATAAAACAATTCTCTATCACTGCAGCATCTTTGATATCTTTCCCCCAATCAAACCACTGTTTTTTGTTGCCAAACTTGTATGTGTTAAAAAGAAATTTTTTTGTTGAATCATAAACTGCCTTTATAGATTGTAGGTCACCAGTGTGCATATAATAAAACCACAAGCCATATTCACCCAGGAACTCAAGTTGCTGACCGGGATAAAAACCTGCCTTAAGAGGCCTCAATACAAGTTCTTTACACAATTCATGTGATGCTGTATCAAAAGCATAAAAACACTGGTCTAATTCAGGAGTTCCATCGCCCCAAAATCCGACTCTTTCCCGATCCGGACAGTCATAAAAATGATCTCTCATGCAGATATAAGCGGTTCTGGCACCTTTTTTCCATAGAATATTATAATCGTTGTCATTGCACTCAAACGAGCCGGCAAATTTTGTATCATAACCTGTTTCACGGTATTTTACATCTTCCACGGTTACACCTGCCGGTATGGTATAAATTGCACCTTCGCCACTTACCCAATTCTTTGCTTCATAAGTCTGATCGCCACTCCTTGTCTGGTAATTTTCCGTTTTTGTAAGATAGAGAACCAAAGCATTACTGGAATTCAGCGCAATGACCTTACCCTCAGGAGCCCTTAAATGGATCCATGGCTGAAACTGGCAGTTATAGGGTATCTGACACACAAGCCTCCAAGGTTTGTCCTCAGAATGCGGTAAGTCTTT
>JAYVXJ010000563.1:0-5277 GCA_043785285.1 Chitinophagaceae bacterium | reverse complement strand
TTATGCAGGACGCAAAGGATCAGGTAATTTTCACCATTGTTGCAGTTATTCTCATACTGCTTTTCCTGGGCGTACTGTTCCTGGTCATGCTCTTCTATTATAATAATAAGAAAGGGCAAATGAGTAAGGAACAACAACTCATGAAAGCCACGTTCGACAAGCAACTCCTTGAATCCAAACTGGAGATACAGGAACAGACTTTCGATATGATCAGTCAGGAGATCCACGATAATGTTGGCCAGATCCTCAGCCTGGCAAAAGTTCAGCTGGGCATATTGGAACAACGGCATATTATAGAGGATGATCTGGTCAGCAATGTGAAAGAGAGTATCAGCCAGGCCATGACGGAATTACGTGATATTGCCAAAAGCCTCAGTAGCGAGCGTCTGCAACTGCTCAGTCTTCCGGAAAGTATTGCCCAGGAAATAAAGAGGATTAACCGCAGCGGATTCATTAAAGTGACCTCACTGGTGGAAGGCGTTGAAAAAAATGTGCAAGTCCAGCAAAAACTAATTGCTTTCCGGATGGTGCAGGAAGGATTTCAGAATATCATCAAACATGCAGGAGCCTCCGAAGTAAAAGTTTCCATCCGTTTTCTGGAAGAATGGATACATATATCGATCTTTGATAACGGAGCCGGATTTAATGTGGAAGAGGAATTGAAAAAAAGAGAAGGCCTGGGCCTGCAGAATATCCTCCGGAGGGCAGCGCTGGTTGGTGGAAAAGCAAATATCATCAGTAAGCCTGGAGAAGGAACGATGCTGGAAATACAAATTGCTTATGCGTGATACCAGATACATAGCGATCGTTGATGATCACACCATGTTCCGGAAAGGCCTGGCCGTACTGATCAATTTATTTCCTTCCTACCACGTAATGCTGGATGTTGCCAATGGAAAAGAATTCACAGAACAACTTTTTCCCAATCAACTTCCTGATATTGTACTTCTGGATATTCATATGCCGGTGATGGATGGATATGCTACTGCCGCCTGGCTCCGCTCCCACTATCCGGAGATCCGGGTGATGGCCCTGAGCACAATGGATTCGGATATGGCCATCATTAAGATGATTCACCAGGGAGCCCGGGGATATATTTTAAAGGATGCAGATCCCAAGGAACTTCAACTCGCCTTTGACGAAATTATAGACAAAGGATACTATTACAACGAGATCCTTACCCGAAAAGTGATGCAATCCATCCATCAGGGTGGCGCCGACTCCGGAAACGGATTTCCCAAACTAACCGACCGTGAACTGGAATTTTTGCAGCACGCCTGCAGTGAAAAAAATTATCAGCAGATAGCCCGGGAAATGTTTCTTAGTGAACGCACCGTAGATGGCTATCGCGAATCCCTATTCAAAAAATTTAATGTAAGCAATCGCGTGGGGCTGGTGCTGTATGCGATTAAGAATCAACTGGTGAATCTGTAATTTGGTTGACAGTTGACAGTTGACGGATATCAGGTGCAGCTTCGCACAAAAAGGCTGTCAACCGCCAACCAAATCCCCGTTTTTCACTAAATTCGTTCCATGCCCGTATTCAAATCTGTTTTCCCGTGGAACCAGGAATTGATCTCTACCTATCCGCTGTTGAAAGATAGTGAAGTGGAGGATCGAATTACTGCTGCATCATTGGCCTATACGCAATGGAAAAAAAAGTCTTTCGTTCAGCGTGGAGATATACTTAAAAAAGTAGCTGAGCTCATGCGTAGGGATAAGGAAGCTTTGGCAACACTCATCAGTCGGGAGATGGGGAAAGTAATTGCTGAATCCCGAAGTGAGATTGAAAAATGCGCCTGGGTATGCGATTTTTATGCTGAAAACGGAGGTGCTTTTTTACAGGACGAAATCGTGGATGCAGGATATACAAAAAGCCTTATCTCTTTTGAATCCATCGGCGCAGTACTCGCCATCATGCCCTGGAATTTTCCTTTCTGGCAGGTATTCCGCTTTGCGGCACCAACCCTGATGGCAGGGAATGTCGGCCTGTTAAAACATGCACCGAATGTTTGCGGATGTGCATTAGCTATTGAAAAACTTTTCCTGGAAGCAGGTGCAGCCATAGCCGTATTCAGCAGTTTGATTGTGGATGTTCCGGTAATGGAAAAAATAATATCCTCCGGCATTGTTCGCGCCGTAACCCTTACCGGCAGCGAACTGGCAGGCAGTTCCGTTGCCGCGCTTGCCGGAAAACATATCCGTAAATCTGTTATGGAACTCGGCGGATCCGATGCACTGGTTGTACTGGCAGATGCGGATATAAAAAAAGCAGCTTCGACAGCTATTCAGTCCCGGATGCAGAACGCCGGACAATCTTGTATCGCAGCCAAACGATTTATCGTGGTAAAGGAAGCAGAAGATACATTCCTTCATGAACTTTTAACAGAAACAAAAAAACTCAAACAGGGAAACCCTTTTGAAACGGGTATTACTACTGGACCAGTCGCAAGGCCTGACCTGGCCGAACATATCCAAAATCAAATGAAGTCCTCGATACAAAAAG
Organism: Chitinophagaceae bacterium; assembly: GCA_043785285.1. Classification (GTDB taxonomy): domain Bacteria; phylum Bacteroidota; class Bacteroidia; order Chitinophagales; family Chitinophagaceae; genus Puia. Next base: position 2,771 of record JAYVXJ010000563.1, on the reverse strand, counting down.
GAGCAAGTCTGCTTTATGGTGGAATGGCAGATGGCTGCAATATGGTGCCAGCCGTGCTCACCGGAGTTCAGAAGGGCATGCCCGTTTACGAAGAAGAAACTTTTGGTCCCCTGGCTGTTATTATTACTGCAAAGGACGAAGATGATGCCATTCGGCTGGCCAACGACTCTCCTTATGGATTGGGAGGGAGCATCTGGACGCGCGACCTGGAAAAGGGTATGGCTCTGGCAAAAAAAATGGAATCGGGAGCTGTTTTTATTAACTCCCTGGTCAAATCCGATCCCCGCCTGCCATTTGGAGGTATTAAGCATTCCGGTTATGGAAGAGAGCTGGGAAAAAACGGGATCCGCGAATTTGTCAATATCAAAGCCATTGCTGCGGAATCATCTTGAAAAGTTTCCACAACACAAGCAGGTAATTTTTCCCCTACATAAATAGTTTTTTGAGTCAACCCATTTTGAAATTAGTTTATTAATTACAAAGACTTAAGTAAACAGGAAACCAACACGTAAATATTTGTACCTTTCTGCACTTATCTGAAACAGCCACCTGGATTTGTCTATTTATATTATTTCTGACATTCTCAAATCATTTATAAAAATACGGTACATGAAAAGAAGAGATTTTGTAAAGAATATTTCCATTGCAGGAGCCGGGGTCGGTCTGGTCAGTCCTTATCAACTTTTTTCCCAAAAGGCTCCAGCGAAAATAAGACTGGGCATTATCGGGGTCGGGCTCCGTGGTCAGAATCATTTGCATAATGCTTTGGAACGGGCAGACGTAGATGTAGTGGCCATTTGTGATATTGATGAGCACATGCTGCAGTCGGCCAGGGACATCATTACAAAATCCGGCAAGCCCATGCCCAAAATCTTTACCGGAGATCCCCATGCCTATCGGAAACTGCTGGAAGAAAAAGATCTGCAGGGAATCCTCATCGCTACTCCCTGGGAATGGCATGCTCCGATGATACTCGATGGATTATCTGCCGGAATAAAATATATCGGTACTGAAGTTGTTTTAGGTATCAGCCTGCAGGATCATTGGGATGTAGTAAAAGCCACGGAAGCGCATAGCGCCAATGTGATGATGCTGGAAAATGTCTGTTACCGCAGGGATGTGATGGCGATCCTGCAAATGGTGAGGCAGGGCATGTTTGGTGAACTGATCCACATGCAGGGTGGCTATCAGCACGATTTACGCGGAATAAAACTAAATGATGGCAAATCAGGAAATGGCGTTGGTGTTGAATTTGGAGAAAAAGGATTTTCGGAAGCCCATTGGCGCACCAATCATTCTGTGCACCGGAATGGGGATCTCTATCCAACGCATGGCGTTGGCCCGATTGCCGAAATGCTGAATATCAATTATGGGAATCGTTTTGTTTCACTTTCTTCCTTCGCTTCAAAATCCAGGGGACTACACAACTATATTGTAGAGCATGGTGGAGAAAACCATCCTAATGCGAAAGTGGAATTTAAACTGGGTGATATGGTGACAACGCAGATCAAAACCGCCAATGGAGAAACCATTTTATTGCAGCACGATACCAGTCTGCCCCGTCCCTATTCATTGGGTTTCCGGGTACAGGGAACTAAAGGAATCTGGATGGATGTAAACCATTCTCTTTACATCGATGGCGTCAGCGCAAAGCATGATGAATGGGAAGATGCAAATCCTTACCTGGAAAAATATGATCATCCTCTTTGGAAACGCTTTGGAAGTGAAGCCGAAGGTGCAGGCCATGGCGGCATGGATTTTTTTGTTCTTCGGGCCTTCATCGAAGCCATCAAACAACAAACGCCCACACCGATGGATGTATATGATGCTGCCGCGTGGAGCTCCATTACACCACTAAGTGAGATGAGTATCCTCGCCAATCAAACCGTGGAATTCCCGGATTTCACCAGCGGGCAGTGGATGTATCGTAAGAGCCGGTTTGAATAAGTGTGACTATAGAATAGCCGGTCAACCGTCAACGAAAAACGGTTAGCGTTTAGCGTTCTTCTGTTTCGAAAGCGAAAGAATATACTGAACAATCACATTCAAATCTTTCCGGGCAATATCAGAATGAGCAGACATCACCACGTCTCCCCATACGCCGCTTCCCCCCTTCATAATTTTCTGGCTCAGATATACCGTCGCATTTTTATTCTTTGCATATTTTTCCGAAACCCGCTGGAAAGAGGGTCCGATGGAAGCCCCATCCTCCTTATGACAACTCTTGCAATCCAATACCTGGGTCAGCGCAAATCCCGCAGCAAATGGCCCATGCGCAGCTGCAGAAGAATCAATAGGAGCAGTCTCAGGCTGAGCAGAAACACTGGATACGGCAGCATTATAATCTATTCTGGATAGTCCTGCATCTGCATTCTTTTGAAACCAGCCGGAACCATATTCCAACAGGTACAATTTTCCATCCGGCCCCACTTCCATATCAATACAATTATGCAATTGGATGTGTTCCATAAAAGGTTCCATCTGTTCAAAATCCCCATTGGGTTGCAGGGTTACTGCTTTGATCCATCCGCGGATCCAATCATATATGAACAACTTTCCATTATAATAATCGGGGTAACGGGTGGTTTCCGGAAATAAATCAGGGTAATAAACCGGACCTGCCATGGCATTACGACCTCCCGTGCCAACTTCAGGAAATTCCGGAGAATGAGCGTAAGGATACCAGATGAATGCAGGCTGGGCAGGCGGAAGATCAATCAGACCGGTATTGTTCCTGGAATGATTTTCCGGTTTGGCCGGATTGAAAGCAG
>JAYVXJ010000562.1:0-1534 GCA_043785285.1 Chitinophagaceae bacterium | reverse complement strand
TGCCGGCGCCGGTATCCAAAGCCTCGCGGGTTCTTTCAAAATTGATGCGGGTGGTTCCTTTTTCTTCTTCTTTAAAAAACTGCGCGCCTCCGGCACCGCAACAAAGCCCCTTACTTCCGCAGCGTTTCATCTCAACGAGTTCTGCATCGAGGGCCTCCAGCACTTTTCTTGGGGCCTCATAAATATGATTGGCGCGACCGAGATAGCAACTGTCGTGGTAAACGATTTTCTTTCCCCTGAAACCGCCTTCTTCTCTGAGCCGTATTCTCCCTTCATCCAATAATTGCTGAAGGAAAACGGAATGATGGGTTACTTCATAATGACCGCCTAGTTCAGGGTATTCATTTTTAAAGATATTGAAGCAATGGGGACAAGCCGTTACGATCTTCCGGATATGATAGTTATTCAATACCTGGATATTCTGATAGGCCATCATCTGAAAAAGAAATTCATTGCCGGCACGCCGTGCGGGATCTCCCGTACACATTTCTTCCTTTCCGAGAATGGCATAACGAATACCAATATGCTGAAGAATGCTGGCAAACGCGCGTGTAATTTTTTGAGCACGCTGATCGAAACTCCCGGAACAGCCAACCCAGAAGAGGATTTCCGGTTCTTCTCCTTTTGCGAAAAGCTCGGCCATGAGCGGTATTTGCATACGGAAATTTTAGAACGTAAATCTAACTTAAATTTTCAGTGCGTTAATGAACGAATCGGTAATTTTAAACCTTAATACCCATTATGCCGGCAGATGATAAAATGCTACTGATCCGTAACTATGATCTGTGGTGCCATTTGAGTGATCAGGATTATAAAGACCTGAACATCGAACATCATTTTATGGAGGTTCCCAAAGGAGAATACATTTATTTTGAGGCCTATAATCACAATAAACTATACTTCGTAAAGGAAGGTTATATCCGGATCGGGTATATAGATGCCGATGGAAATGAAAAAGTGAAAGAGATCATTCAGAAAGGAGAATTATTCGGACAGTTCACCCTGGAAAGAAATAATTTACATGGGGAATTTGCCCAGGCGTATAAACAGGATGTGAGTATCTGCGCTTTTCATATCGATGACTTCGAAAAACTCCTGAAAAAGCGGCCTGAACTCGCTCTTCGCTATAGCAAACAGGTGGGCGCCAAACTCCGGAATATTGAAAACCGGTTGTTAAACCTGTTGAACAAAGATGTAAAAACCCGGTTGATCCATTTTTTCTGGCAACTGGTTGAACAAAAACTCGGTGAAACGCTTCCGGAAGGTTTCTGTATTCCCAACTATTTAAAGCATGCGGACATTGCCAACCTGATCGGATCGAGCCGTCAAACCGTTACCACCATGATCAACGAACTGGAAACGGATGGCATTCTTTCTTATAACCGGCAACAGATCTGCTTTCTCAATGTTAAAAAATTACAAAAGTTCGTGTCTGTCAATTAGCGGACAATCCCGGGACGAAAGGGACTCTAATTTTGATAAAATTTCTTTTTATGAAGAAAGGATTCCTTTTCATTTTACTATTATTCACCGG
>JAYVXJ010000561.1:0-5288 GCA_043785285.1 Chitinophagaceae bacterium | reverse complement strand
TGAACATTTTATAAGACACCGATGTCTGCATGCCCATTAATAATCTGGGGTTATAATTTCCAACTACCTCTTTATGCGCAAAATCACCCCCGCCTTCTTGTTGATATTGTCCACTATTATCCAGCAGCGGATACCCGAAATAAGGAGAATTTTTATCTGTAACGGTAGCTATCCTGTTGTCCCACAGCTGTCCCAATTTTCCATCACTGATTACCTGTGTTCCATCTGCTTTAAAGGAATTCGGTATTGGTTGCCCTTTGGCATAGGTCCAGGATCCGCTTCTGCCATCCTGCCAGAAGGAGAAATAAGGAACACCCTCAGTAAGGGATATGATATATGAATTGTTCTTGGTGTAATTCACGCTGAGATCCCAGGTCCAATCCTTATTGCTAATGATGGTGCCGCCTAGCTGTAGTTCTATGCCCTGGCTGCGTACCAGGCCAGCATTAATCTGCCGGCTCGTATACCCCGATGAGGGTGGTGTGCTGATGCCCAGTATCTGATTTTTGTTATCGGATTGGTAAACTGTACCTTCAAAACGAAGACGGCCTTTAAAAAAACCCAGATCCATGCCGAGTTCCGTTGAAACAGCCTGTTCTGGTTTAAGGGTCGGGTTTTTCTGTGTTCCTGAAGAGGATTCCGTTGTGATACCTCCAAAACTGCCTATACCAATGGTGCCATACAAGTTGTAAGGGTCGGTGTCCTTACCCACACTGGCCCAGCCGCCGCGAAGTTTAAAAAGGCTGATATCTTCTCCCAAATGGAACATTTTGTTCAATAGCAAACTAAGGGAAGCAGATGGGTAAAAATAAGAGAAGTTATTAACTGGCAGGGTACTTGACCAATCATTTCTTCCGGTAAGATCCAGGTAAGCCATATCCTTATACCCAAGGGAACCTGTAGCATATAAACTATAAATGGCCTTCTGCGAATAACCTCCTCCCGTCCTCAAATCTGATTGTGCAATATTAGACAGGTTGAAGAATTCAGGCGCGATGATACCTGCCCCTGACTGAGAATAGCTTTGAAGATTAGAAGAATAAGAATATTGAATGTTTCCCCCGACAGAAGCTGATAAAGACAGATCCTTGAAAGTATTCGCATACGTAGTCAGGAAATCCGTATTGCTTTCGGTGTTGTAAATCTTCTGAAGGCCATAATATCCATGGAGTTCCCCATTATAACTTTTCGAGATCTTATTCTCGCGGGCTTCATATAGTAAATCCTGCGAATAGCGGATAAAAGCGCTTAAACGAGGACTGAACTTGTAATCTACTTTTACATTTCCAAAGAGACGGTTGCGCAGGAAACTATTCTTTACCTGGTTCAGGGTGAACCAGGGATTGTTATCATAATCACTCGAAGACGGATTATACAGGCTCGGGTCCTGGTCAACACCTACCGGAGGCAGGGCCTTTCTTTGCTGAATCCCGGGGGTCAGCCAGTAATTCTTCATCTGCCGCACATCAACGCTGGGAGATAGATAGGCCACATCTTTTAATACGCCCCCATTGTTACCGGCAACCACGTTGTCCGAGCCGACCCTGGTATAATTCAGGGAGGAGCTTATTTTAAAACCTGCAGCTATCTTATGTTCGATGTTAAGTGCTAAGTTATGGCGGGTCAGGCCGGTGGTGGGGATAATCCCCTTATTGGATGTGTTGGAGTAGGACAGGCGGTAGTTGTCCCTGTCGGTCGCATTTTCTATTGAAACGCTGTTGACGGAAGTGATACCCGTCTGAACGAAATTCATTAAGTTATTATGATTTACCATATCCTGCTCTTCATACGTACCATCTGACAATAACTTGCTGTTCCATTGAATAGCTTTGATGCCCTGGTTCAGGGGAGTGCCGAAGCGGTAGGTATTCGTTCCGGCCAGGTCAACGATCTTTCCGTTAAGGCTGTTAAAACCGTTGGGGGTTGTATAGGGGTCGGTTCCCACCGTATAACTCTGATTAGTAGGAAGGGATTTATAAGGCTTGTTGAATTCAGTGCTGGAAGAAAATGTCATCCCGAGACCTTTTGACCTTTTACCTGATTTGGTAGTGATGAGAATCACCCCGTTACCGGCCCGGGACCCGTAGAGCGCTGCGGCGCTGGGGCCCTTCAGGATCGATACGCTTTCTATATCATTGGGATTCAGATCCGAAATGGCATTTCCAAAATCCACATCATTATCACTGCCCATATTGGTTCCGATATTACTCAGGGAATTCTTCACCGGCACCCCGTCGATGACGAACAAGGGCTGGTTATCACTATTCAAAGAACGGACGCCCCTGATCACCACACTTACAGAAGCGGTGGGAGAACTGCCTGTGGAGCTGATGGTGACCCCGGATACTTTTCCAGCCATGCCGTTCAGCACGTTTGTCTGGGTGACGCGGTTCATATCCTCTCCTTTTATTTCTCCTACGGAATAACCCAGAGATTTCTTAGCCCGGGTAATGCCAAGGGCTGTTACCACCACTCCGGAAAGATCTTGTGCTTTACCAGATTCCAGCGTAACACTAATATCCCGGCGTCCTTTTACGGCTATTTCCGTGGACTTGTACCCTACATAAGTGAATACCAGGATGGCATCAGGATCTGAAACGGATAATTCAAAATTTCCGTTGAAGTCTGTCGTCGTTGCATTACTCCTTTCTTTCTCTGAGACCGTGACCCCTGCCATCGGGCCGTTGCTATCAGTTACTTTTCCCTTTACCACAAACGCTAACAGGGCCGGATCTTTTTTTTCTAAAACCATTTTTTTTTCAGAGGCCCGTTTTATGATATAAACGTTGTTCACCTTGTCGTAGGTGAGCCCTGCGGAGGCCAATACTTTTTTGAGTAAGTCGCCGGGATCGGCCTGCGGCTTTTCTTCTGTCAGGGGAAAGGCAACCATTATCTCTTTCAGGGCATCCGTCTCATAACTGAAATAGATGTTATAGATACGCTGAAATCTTTGCATGAATTTCTCCAGAGACAAAGAATTAAACTGATCCCCGGCGGAGGCGCCGGAAACGGTCTTCCTGTTCCCGGGAGAGAGGGATGCAATATCCTGCGCCGGTGATGCGGAGGAAGAGCAGAGTGCCAAACATAGCAGCAACGAATTGCTAAAGCAACGAAGGGAAATAACGCTTTTATTCATGGCAGTTTTGTTTTGAGATTATTGCACAATCAGTTGGTTGTTTATTACTACAATTTTTATCTGTAAGGTGTGTTCGATTACGGGTATCAGTTTTTGTAAGCTGGTGACGGCTATCACGGCGTTGATCCGTAAATGCCTACTCCTTTCGTTGTTGAAAACGATATCCACTCCGTAGTATTCCCGGAGCAGTCCTGTGATATCTTCGAGGGTGGTCTGCTGAAAATTCCATTTACCTTCCGTCCAGGCGGAATAGAGTTGCGCATTCATTTTTGTTTTGAGAAAGGCCTGCCTTGCGGTGTCGAGCTTTATTTTTTCGCCGGGTAGCAGATAAGCGGCAGTCTCTCTACTCCCCTTCTGCTCTACTTTCACTTTCCCCCTGGTCAATTCAACTTCTGTTGCCGCAGAACGCGCATTGACATTCAATTCTGTGCCCAATACCGTGATGGCAAGTGAATGAGCGTGTATTATAAAGGGGGTATGTAGTATATCTTTTTTCACCCTGAAAAAGGCGTTCCCTTCTAATTGTACTTCGCGTCTTGGTCCATGTTGAAAGTTGCTGCTGCATTGCAGGGAAGAGTTGGCATTCAGGATTACCAGGCTGCTGTCTTCCAGTACGACCCTTTTCATTTCCCTGGGACCGGTCTTCACCATCAGGGCGCTGTACTTATTTTTCCCTTCCTTGCCGGATGCTTCTCCTGACCTGATAAAAAGATATACAGGTATGGCTATGATCGCCAGTACGGCAACGGCGGCCCAGCGTTTCCCGCTTTTTTTACGGCCGGAGAAAAACGAGGTTACTCCTGATGTAAACGGGAATTCAAGGCCTTGGTATATATTCTCTTTTATCGCCGCTTTCTCTTCCAGGGAAAGGGGTTGTATTCCGTAGTCGTTGGCTGCTAATTCTTTCACCAGCTGGCGGCCCTTTAAAAGGGTTTCACGCTGCCCTGGGTGCAGTAGCAGGTAGGATTCCCAAAATTGCCGGTTGCCGCTGTTTGCCAGCAGTACCCATTGCTGGAAGTATTCATCAGCCGCAAATTGCTCCTCAGTAAAACCTTGATAATAGTTCTGGTTACGTTTCATCCACTACAAAGAGACAGGATAGCGGGTTTGATACTCAGATTCAAAAAACTTTTTTTCGTAGGCTGAGCTATAAAATCAACATGCAGGTGAAAGCCAGTATGGTGCACATATGGCTGCGCAGGCGCATGATGGTTCTAAAGGCGAGGTTGTTGACGGATTGATAGTTCATGCTTAGTCTGTCGGCAATTTGTTCATAGCTAAGCCCTTCGTAAAAATGCAATTTCAGGATCAGCATCTGGCGGCTGGAGAGATTGGACAATGCGCGGCTCAGCCTTTTGCGCTTTTCTTTATCCATATCGAGGGAGATCAGCATATCTTCTCTGTTATCTTCGGGGCAGGCCAGTGATTCGGCTACCATCAAATGGCCGGTGAGTTGTTCTTTTTTTAGTTTTTTAACGAGGATATTCCGGAGCACTTTTACCAGGTAGCCCTGCGAATAGTTGACCGTACCAAGGGTTTCCCGATAATTCCATAGTTCGATGAATACCTCCTGCAGGGCATCTTTAGCCATTTCCCTGTTGTCCGTTATCCGCATTGCCGCCTGGAATAATTTGTCGACATAACTTTCGTACAAATAGCCCAATGTTTCTACGTCCCCATTTTTTAAACGGGCCCAGTAAACGGCTTCAATATCCCGGATGTCAGCCATTGAACTGTAAATTTAATAAAAGGTGATACGCCTGGTTTTGTTATAAGTAGCCTTAATTGAAAGTTAATATCTATCTATTCCACAAAATTTCCAATTATTTTTTTCGGATTTCCAGGAGACTAAAAAACACCTGGTATGTTACTGGTTCAGGCAGGTGGATTTGGAGGTTTATCCCCTGCTTTATTCTTTATCATTTATGAGGCAGTAGATCCGCCAATTGATCCGGCGGATAGGTTTGATGTTATTCCTTTTTCGTTAACCCCCGACAAGAACCGTCTTGCCCAATAAAAATGCGACTGCTACATTTGCGCTCTTTGTCATATTGAAATTCTTGTTAATGGAAAATTCTCCAAAATCAAACCGGTCTTACTTCACCTGCCTGCGCCTTTGCATCAGTTCCCTCCAGGTGGTCAGAATGATACC
>JAYVXJ010000560.1:0-5292 GCA_043785285.1 Chitinophagaceae bacterium | reverse complement strand
TACATTCTGGATAAAATGCCTGATTACAAGACGGCTCAAAAACAATTGGATCAGACCAGCGCCCAATGGCAAAAAGAAATTGATGACAAACAGGCCGTCCTGGACAAAATGTATAAGGATTATGAAGGCGAACAGGCGATGCTGAGTGACGAGCTTAAGAAAAAAAGAGAGGATGAGCTCTTCAACCGGGAAAAAGAAGTACGGGACCTCCAACGCAAACGCTTTGGCTTTGAAGGAGATTTGTTTAAAAAACGCCAGGAACTCATCAAACCCGTACAGGATAAGGTTTATAACGCTATTCAAAAAATTGCGACGAATCGGATGTACGACTTTATTTTAGATAAAAGTGAAGGAATTACTGTTATCTTTGCCGACCCTAAGCTGGATAAGAGTGATGACGTTTTAAAAGAGCTGGGGATTAGATAATCCGTATTCAAATAAGTCACCCATTTTCACTATTAACAAACACAAAGAAAACTGTACACAAGTATGAAAAAAATTGTTGCCATCGTATTAGTAGCAACCACCTGCATGTTCGCTGGAACACCGTTGCATGCCCAGACCAAATTAGGCTATATCAATCTGAATGAGCTGATCACGAATATGCCGGAATACAAAAAAGCGGATACTTCCATGGTCGATTTTCAGAATGCCCTGAATCAGAATTTCGATGACATGAAGAAGGAATTCGATGAAAAAAATAATCAGCTTTCGTCCAAAGACACTGCTCAATACAGCAAGGCCCAGCTCGAAATCAAAAGAAAACAACTGGGTGAACTTTACCTGAAATTGAATGGATATCAGCAACAGGCCAGTCAGCAATACCAGCAGAAACAGCAGGAATTGATGGCACCTATCCAGAAAAGAGCTCAGGATATGGTTCAGCAGGTTGCCAAGGAAAACGGATTCACTTATGTTTTTCTGAAAGATGCACTGTTGGTTTCACCAACTGCCGAGGATTTGCTTCCACTGGTAAAGAAGAAGCTTGGATTAAAATGATTTTGGCATAAAAATTTTTCAAGCCACTCCGTCCAGGCCTAGCTGGGACGGGTGGCTTTTTTTATTTTTTCCTTTTTATTTTTGCATTATGGAATCTGCTTATCCGATTGGCGTATTTGATTCCGGTTACGGCGGACTCACCGTATTGCAATCCATTGTGAAAAAATTACCGGAATATGATTTCATTTATCTGGGAGATAATGCCCGCGCACCTTATGGTAACAGGTCCTACCAAACGGTTTATCAATATACCCGGGAATGTGTGCAATGGTTTTTTTTAAAAGGATGCCCTTTGGTGGTACTTGCCTGCAATACCGCATCTGCCAAAGCTTTGCGCACAATCCAGCAACATGATTTAAAAGAAAGCGGAACGCCGAACCGGGTACTCGGGGTAATCAGACCAACAGCGGAAATTACAGGCCGGCTTTCTAAATCCGGTCATGTAGGTATACTGGCAACACAGGGAACGGTGAACTCCGGATCTTATCCGCTGGAAATACAAAAATTTTTTCCGGATTTGAACGTCTTTCAGCAGGCATGCCCTTTATGGGTGCCGCTGATTGAAAATAATGAACATCTTGGTGAAGGAGCTGATTATTTTGTAAAGAAATATGCCGATGCCCTGCTCACCCAATCATCGCACATGGATACGGTTTTACTCGGCTGTACTCATTATCCATTACTGATGGATAAACTAAGGGCCTATTTTCCCGCATCCATTCAGTTGATTCCACAAGGAGATATCGTAGCAGAGCGTCTGGCTGATTATTTAGTCCGCCATCCGGAAATAGAAAGCCGTTGTAGTAAAAAAGGAGAAGTATCTTTCTTTACTACAGATTCACCGGAAGATTTTGACCGGCACGCCGGAATTTTCTATGGAGAAGGAATTCATTCAGAAGAAGTATTTTTGTAGAAAGGGGGAGACTCCTTTTTTAAAAAACCCATCCGATTATGAAACCACATCCGTTGCTTTTTTTACTTATCCCATTACTTGTTGTTTTAGGATCATGCACAAAAGAAGTCAGCAAGGAAGACAGCACTCATAATTCAACAAATTCAGGAAATTTTTATGCAACCATTGATGGTAAGCCATGGCAGGGAGACAGTCTCCAGCAGGCAATCGTTACGGCGGGCATTGTAACTATTACCGGGATTGGTAAAACGCAGGAGGAGATGTCCATCGTGCTGCCTGCACTCCAGACAGGAGTATATGCCATTAACAGCCAATCTGCCGGGTTTGCGCTGTATACCAGTCTGAAGGAAGGGGTTGCGGAGTTATATCTCAGCAATACGAGTACCGACCCTTCAAAAGCAGGTGGAACGGTAAGCCTGACTACGATTGATACCGTAAATAAAACCCTGTCCGGTACCTTTCAATTCAAGCTGTACCAGGAATCAAATACAACCACCAAAACGGTCACCGAAGGCGTTTTTAAAAATATTCCTTATAATACTATCGATTCCATTCGTCCTCCCATTGTGCCACCCGGAGGGAACGCAGATACACTGATTGCCAGTATTGATAGTGTGGTCTGGAATGCAGCCCAGGTATCTGGTGGAACGCAATCCGGAATGCTGATTATTGCCGGCGCATCCGTTGATAGTCAGCAGACCCTGGGCCTGTATATGCCCGAATCGATAAGCGCAGGAACCTATACCCTGGATTTCAACACGGGTATCTACATAGCGTCTTATAATCCCGATCCGTTAACCTATATGGTGTCGAAAGGGAATGGCAGCCTGACGATAATCGAAAATGATACCGTAAACAAACGTATTAAAGGCAGCTTTAATTTTGTTGGGATATCTCAGACAGACAATACTTCAGCCAAAATCACCAATGGATATTTTTCGGTGGGTTACTGAATAAACCCCGCTGATTGTTGGCGATCAAACAGGAATTATTTACCTTCGCCTCCCTTTCAGCAGGGCAATCTGGTTTGCCTGGGTAGCGAATGGGAAACTACCTGTATATCAGGTAATTATGCAGGCTAAAAATTTTAAACAATGAAACGTACATTTCAACCCCACACACGCCGCCGTAAAACCGTTCATGGTTTCAGAAAGCGTATGCAAACAGCGAATGGCCGGAAAGTGCTGGCAAGTCGTCGTGCCAAAGGCCGTGTAAAGCTGTCGGTTTCTGATGAGCATAAAGCAAAATAATTATCATTACGAAAGTTCCAGATATCTTTTAGCCCCGGCAATCCGGGGCTATTTATTTTTGTATAAGGTATGGCAAGGATCAAGATCAATTCGCTGGGGAAAAAAGAACGTCTGAAAAGCCGGAAACAGATTGACGGACTTTTTGATCAGGGAAAAAAAATAACCGTTTTCCCCTTCCGTGTAATGGTTCAAATGAATCCAGGTGGGTATGACCTGAAAGCCGGATTCACGGTAAGTTCAAGAAATTTTCCCAGGGCGGTGGACAGAAACCGGATCAAGCGGCTAAGCCGGGAAGCTTACCGTTTACAAAAAAACAGGCTGCAGGAACTGCTTCAAAAAAACAAGCAGCAGGTTCATTTGTTTTTTATTTATACCGGAAGGGAAATGCCGGATTTTCCGCAGGTGCAGAAAAGTATTCAGCTCCTTTTAGATAAACTGGTTAATCAAATGCATGAAGGGAATTCTTCAAATTCTTAGTTTGCCGCTGATCGGGGTCATCAGGCTGTATCAATGGGTAATTTCACCCTGGCTCGGGCCGAAGTGCCGTTTCACGCCCAGCTGTTCCCAGTACGCTATTGAAGCTTTTCGGAAATTTGGATTATTCAAAGGAGGCTGGATGGCGATCCGAAGAATTTCCAGATGTCATCCCTGGGGCGGAAGTGGACATGATCCCGTGGTTTAATTTTTTAAGACCATGCTCAAAATGTAAAACCAAACTGCCCTATTATTCTCCTTCACTCTCTCCTGCTTTGTATTTATACTTACTCATCTCCGTTAGGTTATCAATGATTACCCTTATTTCAGAGACATTATAAAATTTATAAATCTCCGGAACAGAGCCGGCATCAAAGGAAGCAGGTATTGACATAAATGGCCCGAACACCCTGGCTTTTGTATACGCTGTCAGTTTCACGATCTTTCCCGGAGCGATAAAATAATTTTTATTTGCGGCGGAAACGTGTTCATCCCTGATTAATTTATTCAGACTGTCCAGGTTCGATTTCAGCTGATCCTGGGTTACGCGGGTTCGGGCAGTTGCACCCACGTGCTGGAGACTTCCGACAACCGTATCGGATTTCAGGTTGGCTATATAGTAACCATCGTCTTTTGCCTCCAGTATATATTTTCCGCCAGGCCCCTGAATATTCAATACTACCGGGTCGGAGCCTGTGAAATTCAATTCTTTTTCCACATGGGTGGTACCCTCTTTAACGACTATATTTTTTTGGGATTCATCAACCTGAATATCACTATTGGCATAAACCAGAATTTTTTTGCTATGGGATGTGCAGGCTGTAAAAAGAATGGCGGATGAAAGCAGGAGAACAAAAGAATTTTTCATTAAGCATATTTTTAAAAAAGGAATCCCGGTAAAAGAGGTACCGGGATTATGGATAAAAGATATTGATAAAAAAATAGTTAAAGGGATGCTTCGTATTTTTTGTTGACTTCCTTCCAGTTGATCACATTCCAGAATGCACCCAGGTATTCTGCACGGCGATTCTGGTATTTCAGATAATAAGCATGCTCCCATACATCAACACCTAAAATGGGAGTGCCTTTTACTTCAGCCACATCCATCAGGGGATTATCCTGATTAGGTGTTGAAGAAATCACGAGCTTGCCATCCTGTTCAACCAGCCATGCCCAACCGCTTCCAAACCGGCCGGTTGCTGCCTGCGCAAATTTTTCCTTAAACCCATCAAAGGATCCGAAATCGGCGTCAATGGATTCTGCGAGTTTACCGGATGGTTTTCCGCCTGCATTGGGCGCAAGAATCTCCCAAAAAAAACTATGATTCCAATGTCCGCCGCCATTATTGCGAATGGCAGGAGAAAGTGTTCCGGCCACTTTTACCAGATCTTCGAGCGATTTATTCTCATTGGGTGTGCCGGCGATGGCCTTATTCAGATTGTCTACGTAAGCCTGATGGTGTTTGTCGTGATGAATCTGCATCGTTAACGCGTCAATATTCGGTTCAAGCGCAGCCGGTGCGTACGGAAGTGCAGGTAATGTGAATGCCATAACTATTGTTTTTTAATAAATTTGAATGCTGGTGTTCCTTAACGGGATAACAAAATTAAGGATCAAAGGTTGATTACTCAAAACTAATACCAGGGATAATGTGGA
>JAYVXJ010000559.1:0-1537 GCA_043785285.1 Chitinophagaceae bacterium | reverse complement strand
AAGGTCTTTTCATTGGATCTGGATAGTGGTTTTCGGACGGATTTGGATTGGTTTTCTTCGGATCTGGATTCTAACGTTGTCTGCTTTTAGTAACCGCCGGGGAACCTATTGTAACCACCGGCAGGAACGAAAAAACCGCCAGGACTAATCGGCGGTTTTTCAAAGAAAAGGATCTTCAGTCTCTTCAGTAGGATTTGGATATTCGGTTTTTCGGATACTGATTAATTCATTCGGATTGGATATTGTAAAGGTATGTTGCGGCACCCTATTCCAATAGCGCAGGAACACTCGATCTTGTCGTAAGACTACGATTCGTAGTTACCTCAATGCAGGCACAAATAATTGTCTTTCAAAGTATTGAACGGCCTAAAGGTAAACCCGTAGCTCCAAAAACCGCAATTTGTCCGGTTCGCTTTTAATTCCAGCCATGAAAAGTTGAAAATCAGTGACTAATAAAATTAGTATCAAATAACTAAATAAATTAGTATTCTTGCAGGGCTATGTACCTGAACTGCAAGACCTATTTCAGCTTCTTATACGGCACTTTTTCAACGAAAGAATTAGTGGAAACAGCCGTGGAAAATGGCGTTACATCGCTGGCTTTGACCAACATAAACTCAACTTGCGACAGTTGGGAATTTGTAAAGTTTTGCCGGGAAGCAGGGATTAAACCCATCCTGGGGGTGGAATTTCGCAATGAGGATAAGCTGCTTTATATTCTAATCGCAGCCAACAATAAAGGCCTCGCCTGGATGAATTCTTTTCTGTCGGAACATTTGCTGGAGAAAAAAAATTTTCCGCAGCCCGGACCCGATCAATCCTTTTTTTTGGACAGCTGGGACGGGTTTGTGATTTACCCGTTTGGAGCAAAACGCCTGGAAGATCTGGTTCCAAATGAACGGATTGGTTTATTGCCCTCGGACCTAACAAGGCTGTTTAATATTGATCTGCGGATACATGCTGACAAACTGGTCATTCGTCAACCCGTTACCATTCAGGATAAGCAACATTTTTCCTTGCACCGGTTACTAAGGTGCATTTCAAAAAATACCATCCTTGCAAAACTGAACACTGACGAACAATGCGAACCCACGGAGACTTTTATTTCACCAGGAGAACTTTTGAATAAATTTAAGACCTGCCCCTTTATGGTGACCAACACCTATAAACTGATGGACGAGTGCCGTATCGAAATGGACTTTGGGGTGGATAAAACCAAGGGTACCTACGGAGGCACAAAGGAAGACGACAGGATATTTTTGGAAAAACTGGCTACCGAAGGGCTGAAGAAACGCTTTGGTACAAAAAATAAAGTAGCCGAAGAAGGCTTAAATAAAGAACTCAAAATTATCAATGACCTTGGCTTCAACAGTTATTTCCTGATCAACTGGGATTTTATCCGGTATGCGCAATTAAGGGAATATTACTACGTGGGGCGGGGGAGTGGAGCCAACTCGATTGTGGCTTACTGTCTTTTTATTACCAATGTAAATCCCATTGAACTCAATTTATACTTCGAACGCTTCTTAAATCCGCA
>JAYVXJ010000558.1:0-5297 GCA_043785285.1 Chitinophagaceae bacterium | reverse complement strand
GTAACCTCAGCATGCACCGGGCCGTCAGCACCTTTAAAATACTGGATTTCCCCACCCAAAAGCGCATCATCCAGGAGCTTTCCCCCTGGAAAACCGCGGAATTGCTCAATGGGCTTCCGGCGGATGACCGGACTTCCTTCCTGGAAGACCTCCCGAGTGAAGTGGTGAAAGAGCTGATCAAGATGCTGGATCCGGAGGAAAGGAAGATCACCCTTGCCCTGCTCGGATACCCCGATAGCAGCGTGGGAAGGTTGATGACCCCGGATTATATCGCGGTGCAGAAAGACTGGACCCTTCGGCAGGTGATCCGACATATCCGGACGGTGGGGAAAGACAGCGAAACCATCGACGTGGTTTATGTAGTGGACGATAAGGGCGTTTTTATTGATGATATCAAGATCCGGGAGATTATCCTGGCCGATCCGGATAAGAAAATTGAGGATGTAATTGATAACCGATTCATTTATCTGAACGTAAATGACGACCAGGAAACGGCTAACCAGGCATTCAAAATGAATAACCGCATGGCATTGCCTGTTCTCGATAATAATAAGGTGCTGCTGGGTATTGTTACCATTGATGACATATTGTGGGTAGCTACTGAAGAATTCACGGAAGACATTCAGAAAATCGGAGGTTCAGAGGCGCTGGATCATCCCTATCTGGAAACCCCGTTTTTCCAGCTTATCCGTAAGCGCGTGGGCTGGCTGATCATTCTTTTCCTAAGCGAAATGCTCACAGCAACGGCCATGGCTTATTACAATGATGAATTGGCGAAGGTGCTGATCCTGACTAATTTTCTCCCCCTGATCATGTCCAGCGGCGGCAACAGCGGATCCCAGGCCTCCACCCTGATCATTCAGGCTATGGCCCTGGGAGAAGTCACCATACGCGACTGGTGGAGAGTGATGCGCCGGGAAATCTTATCCGGTTTTGTGCTGGGTAGCATTTTGGGTATCATTGGTTTTATCCGGATTTTTGTGTGGCACCTGCTGATGCTGCACGGAATTTTTAAAGATATTTACAAACCACGTTGGGAACTGATCGCATTTACGGTGAGTGTCGCTCTGGTCGGCGTTGTTCTCTGGGGCACTTTTGTTGGAAGTATGCTGCCGATCATTCTGAAAAAACTGGGTGCAGATCCGGCTGTTTCTTCCGCTCCTTTTGTGGCGACGCTGGTGGACGTAACCGGACTGATCATTTACTTCAATGTAGCCCTCTATTTCATGCGGGGGATCTTACTATAAACAACCCCGGCAGGATAAACAAATTGGAATTACGTTTGCCTGTTGATCACTGCTTTTTAAAATCTTCTTACCTATATGTGCGGAATTGTTGCTTATATCGGTCCGAGGGAAGCTTACCCGGTTATCCTTAAAGGACTTAAAAGACTGGAATACCGGGGCTATGACAGTGCCGGTGTTGCCCTGCTCCACAAAGAGCTGAACGTTTACAGGAAACAGGGACGCGTAGCGGAACTGGAAGAAAGTGTAATTGGCAAGGACCTGCACGCACATGCAGGTATCGGGCACACCCGCTGGGCTACCCATGGGGAACCAAGCGACCGGAACGCTCATCCACATCTCTCCGCCAGCGGCCGATTGGCTATGATCCATAATGGCATCATTGAAAATTACGCCCAGCTTAAAAATGAGCTGATCAAAAAAGGTTATCCATTTAAAAGTGATACGGATACCGAAGTATTGCTCAACTTCATCGAATATATCCAGGATAATAATCATTGCAGTCTCGAAGAAGCCCTGCGCATCGCACTTAAACGCGTCGTGGGCGCCTATGTGATTGTATTGCTGGACCGCGATCATCCGGATACCCTGATTGCCGCAAGAAAAGGAAGTCCCCTTGTAATCGGCATTGGTAAAGGGGAACATTTCCTGGCCTCTGACGCTTCACCCATCATCGAATACACCAAGGAAGTGGTGTATGTGAACGACTATGAAGTGGCCATTATAAAGTGTGATGAGCTCATTCTGAAAAACCTGGGAAACGAAAAGATCACGCCTTATATTCAAATGCTGGATCTGGAACTGACGGCGATTGAAAAAGGAGGCTATGATTATTTCATGTTAAAAGAAATATTTGAACAGCCGGATACCATTTTTGATTGTCTCCGCGGAAGGCTGGACGTGAACAAGGGAACCATCACCATGGCCGGTGTGCAAAATCATCTCGACAAACTTATACAGGCGAAAAGAATCATCATTATAGCCTGCGGAACCAGCTGGCATGCGGGATTGATTGCCGAATATGTACTGGAAGAATGTTGCCGCATACCCGTAGAAGTAGAATATGCATCCGAATTCCGCTACCGGAATCCGGTGATCCATCCCGGCGATGTGATCATTGCCATTTCACAAAGCGGCGAAACGGCGGATACCCTTGTGGCTATTGAAAAAGCAAAAGAACAGGGCGCTTTTATTTTCGGTGTGGTGAATGTGGTTGGATCATCCATATCGCGCATCTCCCATGCAGGTGCCTATACTCATGCCGGCCCCGAAATTGGGGTAGCCAGTACCAAGGCATTCACCGCACAGCTGGTGGTATTGATGATGATTTCCCTGAAAATGGCGATAGAAAAAAAATCCATACCGGAAGAACGCTATACTAAACTGCTGGCAGAACTCCAGGCCATACCGGAAAAAGTAAAAGAACTGCTGCGTTCAGCGGAACATATCCGGAAGCTTGCTGAAAAACATAAAGATTCCAGGGACGCACTTTATCTCGGACGAGGTTATAATTTCCCCGTTGCCCTGGAAGGAGCACTTAAGCTGAAAGAAATTTCTTATATCCATGCCGAAGGATATCCTGCCGCAGAGATGAAGCACGGCCCCATTGCGTTGGTGGATGAAAATCTTCCTGTAGTTTTTGTAGCTACCCGGGATATATATCACGAAAAAATAGTGAGTAATATCCAGGAAATCAAAGCAAGGAAGGGTAAGGTAATTGCAGTAATCAGCGAAGGTGATGAAACGATTAGCGATCTGGCAGATGATATTATGACGGTTCCGGTTACTGATGAAATGCTGGCTCCTTTACTTAGTGTGATCCCCCTTCAGCTCTTTGCCTGTTATCTTGGAATGGCAAAGGGTTTTGATGTAGATAAACCCAGGAATCTTGCAAAAAGTGTAACGGTTGAGTAAAATACCTGGAAAACACGAATACACCAGCATGAACAAAATCAGCAAAACGCCACTTAGAAAACTCGGATATAATTTTATTCCACCCGAATATCTGCCTGATGGTAAAGATGAATACTACCTGCGGATGGAGCAGAACCATTCCGGAATACTATACCGTCACCTGAAACTGGATGAAGTTGCGTTGCTGAATAAGAACGGGAACAGTTCGGATAACTGGAATAATGTGATGGTCTCTGATATCTTTTTACCTGAACTCGTTCATAACTGTTCTTTTTTCGGACTGGTGCGCATCGGCATGCTGGAACCTTATTTCCTTGAATTTCATAATCTCCGCAGACCTGTTGGTTTATATAACAGTACCATCATCAGTAGTGATATAGGTAATAATGTGGTGATTGATAATGTGAATTATCTGAGCCATTATATCATCGGCAACGATGTGATGCTGGTTAATGTTAATGAACTCGCAACCACCGATCATGCGAAATTCGGAAATGGCATACTTAAGGAAGGAGAACCGGAATCCATCCGCATACAGTTGGAGATCTGCAATGAAAATGGGGGAAGGAGCATCATACCGTTTGACGGGATGCTACCCGGAGATGCGTGGCTCTGGAGCCGGTTTCGCGACGACGAAAACCTGCAAAACAGGTACCGGCAATTCACCGAAAATGAATTCGACAAAAGACGTGGATATTACGGCATCATCGGCGATCGTACGGTGATCAAGAACTGCAAAATCGTTAAAGACGTAAAGACCGGAACGGATGCTTATCTGAAAGGCGCGAACAAACTGAAAAATCTGACCATCAATTCTTCCGCTGCGGCAAAATCACAGATCGGCGAAGGTTGTGAACTGGTAAATGGAATCATCGGACAGGGATGCCGTATATTTTATGGCGTAAAAGCTGTGCGTTTTATCCTCGCATCCCATTCCCAGTTAAAGTATGGCGCCCGGCTCATCAATTCTTATCTGGGTAACAATGCCACTATTTCCTGCTGTGAGGTTTTGAATTCTTTGATTTATCCTGCCCATGAACAGCATCACAATAATTCATTTTTATGCGCGTCCCTGCTGATGGGGCAATCCAATATGGCGGCAGGCGCTACCATCGGTTCTAACCACAATTCCCGAAGTGCGGATGGCGAACTTATTGCCGGTCGCGGATTCTGGCCAGGTCTATGTGTAAGCGTTAAACACAATTCCCGTTTTGCCTCATTTATCATTATTGCAAAAGGAGATTATCCGGCTGAACTGGATATCCCTTTACCTTTTTCCCTGCTGAGCAATGATGTGTCCAACGATGAATTGATGGTGATGCCTGCTTATTGGTTTCTGCATAATATGTACGCCCTGGCACGTAACGCCTGGAAATACGCCGACCGCGACAAACGGATCGAAAAGATTCAGTTGCTGGAATACGATTACCTCGCACCGGATAGTATCCAGGAAGTAGCCAAAGCGCTGGAGATCCTGGAAAAACATACAGCCGTGGCATGGCTGCGACAAGGAGCAGAACCCGCTTCAGCAAGCATTTCCCATTTAGAACCGGAACTGATTTCACTGGGTAAAGACTTGTTAGAAAAAAATGAACCCTCTCTGGCTTCTCTGGAAATCACGGCCGATGGTTTTGAAAACAGTTCACGGAAAGTGTATATCAACAAAGCGACACTCGCCTATCCGATTTACCGCGAGCTTATCGTGCACTATGCCATCAGCCGGCTGGTAGATTATATTCAATTGCAGCACATTGGAAATCTGCATGACCTTCAATTGTCCCTTCCTGAAAACGGAGTGCCGGAGACTTGGGTAAATGCTGGCGGTCAGCTGTTGAAAAAATCTTCATTGAATAATTTAATCTCTGATATTCATTCAGGAAGGGTCAATAGCTGGCAGGATGTACATCATTATTATCAGTCTTCTGCAGAGAACTACAACCGGGACAAATTGCTTCATGCACTGGATATACTGAATGTTGTTCATGGCATTTCCGTCAGGTCCATAGGCCCATCAAATTTTAAAAAACTATTACAACAGAGTATTGCTACCGCTGACTGGATTACCAAAGGCATACTGACTTCCAGAGAAAAAGATTATGACAACCCTTTTCGTCAGATGGTCTACGATAGTAAGGCTGA
>JAYVXJ010000557.1:0-1538 GCA_043785285.1 Chitinophagaceae bacterium | reverse complement strand
TTTTTTGCCGGACTCCTGGGAAGCCGGAGATTCACCACCTACCTGAGGTTGCAGGCGACCAAGAATCCCATCCCAATCAGAATCTGTTGTTTTTAGATGATAGTGTTCACCAGCCTTTCGAAACAGGTCATCCATTTCGTCGTTTAGATATTCCATGTTTTATGTTCTTCCTTTTCTTTAATAAGCCTTTGTAAGAACGCCCTTGCTCTCGATAAATTGGATTTTGAAGTACCGATGGAAATTCCCAGGGCTTCTGCTATTTCAAAATGAGTACATCCATCTATCACAAACATATTAAACACGACCCGGTACGTGGGGGGCAGACTTTTCACATAAGTGATTAGTTCCTTGTACAGCAGCAACTGATCAGCCATCTGACTTTTATCTGCTTCTTCCCATACATGCTCCGGAATGCCACCGATTTCAGGTGTCATATTGTTCTTACGCAATTCATCAATCGAAGTATTGATCACAATTCGCCTGATCCAGCCCATCAGCATGCGCTCCAGGATTTCATCATCTTCATTCCTGAATTTTTCAAAATGTCGGAAGAGTTTTACAAAAGCGTCATTGACCACATTCGCTGCTATATCATAGCGGTATATATAGCGGAAGCTGATTTTTAAGGCATAGCCATAATAGCGCTCGTAAAGTATCTTCTGACACCTGGGCTCTTGCTTTTTGCATCCTTCAATAAGCTGTTTCAGATTCTCCAATGTGATCGTATACAATTAACTGAGTTAAATCATGTATGCTTATGTTTCGAACTTTCTTTTTTACGGTTTAATAAACAAATAATGACATGCCACATAGATCACTGCGGTGCTACAGCACTGTGCTGGTTCACTACCGGCCATACTCCCGGAGTAGGAACGCTTACACCCTTTGTGCTTCCACGCTGTCCGCCATCAGGACCAAAATGATATATCGGCCATCCATTAAATACCAGTTGCGTTTTTCCAAAAACATTAATCGTTATCAACAGCGATTTAGTTATGATCGAAGGAGCAACTAGTTTGGTTCCAACCTGATAAATGGGCCAGAAACTATCGTTGCTGAAATCCGATTTCGTATAATTGTTCGTATTGAATTTATCAAAGGTAAATGAGTATAGGGTTGCTCCACGGTCATCGGTCAGATATTGTGCTTTTCCCGTTCCGGCTTTATAAGTACTGTCGTACGAAACACCGTCATTTCCAACCAGCTGAACATTGGCCAACATTACTGTATAATCGGGTTTGGCAACAAACCAGATGTTTTCAATGGCCTCACCGTTTACATCTCCCGCCTTGCTGTCATTCTGAAAATAATATAAAGGCCATCCTTTATAGGCGGTTTGTTTTGTACCGTCAGAGCGGGAAATGGTACTGAAATCGGCGGTATCCAATCCCGTGCCCAGCGTAAGGTGGGTTGTGTAGAAAACCGGCCAGACGGTAAGGCATCCCCCCGTACAGGCAGATGATCCATTGGCATCCATGGAAAAGAAATATAAGGTTTTGCCTGCACTATCCGTTAAAATTGAGCCCAGGTTAGCATTT
>JAYVXJ010000556.1:0-5299 GCA_043785285.1 Chitinophagaceae bacterium | reverse complement strand
TCTGTCCACCGTCCAGTCCTGTATGGTTTTTAATTCCATCGGATCCCGGAATGAACTTTCCAGCGTGTAGCGGAACACTTCTCCGGTAGGACCGGTAGGCGGTTGTACCTGGGGCGAAATATTATCGGGCAGAGACACATTCCGGATCATGTTGTTCACCTGCATACGCGCATAACTGTCATCTACACCATCTTCAAAAATAAGTTTTACGGACGAAAGTCCGAAGATGCTGGTAGAACGCAGACTGGTTTTCTTATTCACGGGATTGAGGGCAATCTCCAAAGGAATGGTCACAAATTTTTCTACTTCTTCCGCACTTCTTCCCGGCCATTGCGTGATGATGGAGATTTCCGTATTGGTCACATCCGGAAACGCTTCGATTGGCATATTGATGAAGGTGATCACACCATAGATCACCATGATGACCGTGGCGAAATAAATGAAGTATTTATTCTTAAGCGAAAACGCAAGTATTTTTCGAAGGGACTTGTTCATCAGAGGATGGTTATACTAACTGTTGAGTTCCTGATAGATTAATAATGCCTGTGTACCAATGAGTTTTTCTCCTTCCGTTAATCCTTCAGAAATGAAAGACCGGTCACCTACCGTATTCATCACCTGAACGGGTCGGATAGAAATGTCGGACGGACTTTTATAAACCAGTACGTAATACTGACTATGGTCAAAAATCAGTGCACTGAACGGAATGCTGATCATTTTTTTATTCTCCATATTTCTTACCAGCACGCTGGCAAACATTTCCGGCTTAAGCAGATAACCCGGATTCGGAAGAACAATGCGCAGTTTCATCACTTTGTTGGCAGGATCCAGCACGTTCATGATCTTATCCACTTTTCCCCTGAAAATTTTTCCGGGATAGGAGAGGGTGGTCACCTGAACACTGTCGCCATTTTTGATATTCGCAATATTCGATTCATATACGTTGGCCATTACCCACACATTTTTCAGATCGGAGATGGTGAAGATGCCGGTGGCATTGTCTGTCCGGATCATCATATTGTTGTTGACCTGTTTTTCTACAATAAATCCATCTATGGGTGCCTTAACCACATAGTCCCCACTCATACTACCTCCGTTGAGATTCAATACCCGCTGTGCTTTCTGCAGGGCAGATAAAGCCTGGTTATAGGTTTCCTGTGCTGCCAGTTGATCACGCTGGGAAGCCAGTCCGCTTTTGTACATATCGTTGGCGGCATCCAGTGATTTTTTGGCTATCTCCAGATTGGATTTTGCCAGGGTATAATCATTGCTGAACCCGGCCATCTCCGTGCTTTTCAGTACAGCGAGGGTTTGCCCCTTTTTCACATAATCTCCCAGCATAACTTTAATATCAGAAACCAGTCCACTGATTACCGGATAAATTTTAATTACCTGGTCTTCGTTGAAATCTACCTTGCCTGTTAGCGTCAGAGAATTTAATACCTTAGATGTGCTTACGGTATCGATCTCAATCGTTTTCAAAAGGGAATCCGGTAATACGTATCCCTGTTTTTCATCGCTCGCTGCTGCTTTGTCGGTGCAGGAATGCATTCCAAAGTAAAAAGGAAGAAAGGCAAAAAGTAAAATTTTATAAAAGCGTTGCATATTTTTTGGTAACCCATTTTAAGGATGGAAGAACTCGGTTCCGGTGTAAAAATTAATATCTTCAAAGGCGTTGACCCTGTTGAATTGAATCGTATTAAGCTCCACCCTATTTTGTTTATAGGAATCATAAAAATCAAGGAAATCCAGAATGCTGATATTTCTCTTTTTATAATTGATCAATACTTCATTCATCAGTCGTTCAAAATCACCGGAAAATGAAGGATCAATACTTTGATACAGCTTATTTTGCACATAAGCCTTCTGCAAAGACCTGGCTACATTTTCACCTACCGTAGCTTCCGCGGTTTTTTGAAGCGCAGTGGCGTAGTCAACCATGGACCTGGCCGACCTGATATTACCCTGGTTGCGGTTAAAAAAGGGCAGATCCATAGACAGGCCTACTGCGTTAAAATTAGTAGCGTAACTTCCCTGCCTGTCGTAGGAAAACGATGCAGTTAAATCCGGCACAGCTAAAGCTTTCTGGTAACTATAGGTCAGTTTATTAATGGTTGTGTTCGTTCTGGCAATCCGCAGGTCGGTCCTGTTAATATAAGCAGAATCAATAAGCGTATTGAATGAATATTTGTCCGGGTCCAGACTTTTAAGATTGATGGAATCCGGGAAGGGATTGATATAGACTGTAGGCTTCAGCTGCAATACAAGCCGCAACTCACTTTGTATATCATCGATCTGGTTAATCAGATCACTATATTCATTACGGAAACTGTATAGTTGTGCTCTGATCCGGATTACTTCTTTCTCTGATATATACCCTTTTCCCTGTTGTTCGGCAAAGGCATTCACGATCTGTTCCAGGGCCCTGATCTCCACATCGTAAACTTTTGCCGATTGTTGTAAGTAGTAGATATTGAAAAAATCAATACGAAGCGTATATTTTAACGTCCGCAGCAGATCGAAGAATTGATATTCGGCAAGTTGTGCATTCGCTTTAGCCAGTTTAATTTGTTTATTTCTTTTTCCGGCAAGCAAAATCAATTGGGATATGCCAGCTGAATTCTCGCTGTTGAGGAAAAAATTGGAATGCGGATAATTAGATTGGCGATCATAAATAGGGATGAGGGGACCCCTGTTCAAAGATAAATTGGGATTGGGCCACAGCCTGGCCTGAATAATTAATGCCTGCTGTGCGTCTATATTATACTTTTGAGCAAGGAGTTGCAGGTTGCTGTCCAGGAAAATCTTTTCTGCCTGGGGCAGCGTTATGTTTGCCGTATCTGCAGGCATTTGAGCATTTCCGGCCAAAGAAAGAAAGGTAAAAAATAATAGTACGAAGGGTTTCTGTAACATGGTTTTCCGTAGTTATTGAACTACCGCATTCAGGCGGAAACCAATACCGTGTATTGTTTCGATATTGGCAGAAGGATCAGGTTTAAAATATTTTCTGAGTTTAGTGATGAATACATCCATGCTTCTGCCTAGAAAATAGTCATCTTTCCCCCAAACATTCAGCAGTACTTCTTCCCGTTTCAGGATCCGGTTAGGATGTTCACAAAAAAACTGGAGAAGCTCTGCTTCTTTTTGCGTGAGATTATGTTCTGTTTTATCCACAGTCAATTTCAGATTACTAAAGGAGAAGTGTATATCGCCGATCTGAAAAGTCTGCGTACGGTCAGAATACATTTTTTTTGTTCTGCGTAAAAATACGTCCATGCGAAGCAACAATTCCTGCATGCTGAAGGGCTTGATGATGTAGTCGTCTGCACCGGATTCGAATCCATGAATCCGGTCCTCTTCCAACGATTTTGCGGTGATAAAAAGAATGGGTACAATATCCGTCTGTTGCCGGATCTTTTTAGCCACGGCAAACCCATCTTTGTTGGGCATCATCACATCAAGCAGGCAGATGTCAAAATCTTCTTTGTTGAACTTATCAATGGCTGTTTGCCCGTCGGGACAAAGCACCACTTCATACCCTGCATCGGAGAGATTGTCCTTGATCACATAGCCGAGTGAAAGGTCGTCTTCTGCCAATAATACTTTTGCTTTTGTGGTCATTTGGGTTATCTGTTAAGTTAGTTGAAAAAATTAGCAAAAGGGGATCAGGAGCCGGAATTCCGTCCCGATTCCGGGTAGACTGTGAACCCTGATTTTTCCATCATGCCCGTCGATAATGCGTTTTACAAAATTCAACCCCAGTCCAAAGCCTTTAACATCGTGCACGTCTCCCGTTGGGACACGATAAAATTTCTTGAAAATATTTTTTATATATTTTTTTTCAATGCCAATTCCATTGTCTTTAACAGAAATAAAATAATCCGAATCTTCGCGGCCGGCCTGAACTACAATATGTGGTGAGGTGGAATATTTTAAGGCATTTTCCAGGAGGTTCACCACGGCCAGCTCCAGATGGGATTCATCGCCCTGGATAAACGTTTCATAATTATCCACTTTCAATTCCACTTTTGCCTGCCTTTGTTCTATCAGTGGTTGAAGTTTGTTCAGTGCCTGTTCAATGAGGAGGGCCGGATTAATGGTTTGTTTGTCTATAGGGAGTTTTTTATTTTCAGCAGATGCAGATTTCAGCAATTTTTCTACCTGATTCTGCAAGTGGGTAGTTTGGCTCTGAATGATGGAGGCATATCGTTTCAGCCGGTCTGGTTTATTAATGATGTCGTTCTGCCCAAGTACATCACCTGCAATTTTAATTACGGCCAGTGGCGTTTTAAATTCGTGGGTAAAGTTGTTGACGAAATCTTTTTGTATTTCCGCCAGAAATTTCTGTCGATAGAAATAAAAAAGACTGATGGCAAGGCCGATTAGTGCAAGGGAAAGGGCCACGCTGCTTATGATCCAGAAGTTCATCTCTCCGAGAATATACAGGGAGCGATGGGGGAAATACAATAAAATATGATCGTATCCCCGGGTGAAAACGGGAAGTCCGCTCACTGGTGTAATATCAAAACGGGAGGCTACGGTAGGTATATATTCTTCATACACATATTTTTTATAACGGCTGCTATAAGCTCCCAGTTTTACATCCGTGAGCACATTGAAATCCCCAAATTCCTTTCGCAGAAAGTGGGTAAGAGAGTCTTTTACCGGAATGGTATCCGCTTTGAACAGATAATAATCATCTTTTGGATTATGGATCAGTTGCTGGAGGCTCAGGGAAGGATCGTCATTCATTTCCAGATCCTCGAAAACGCCACGGAGACTTTTCACCACGTTCGTATTAAACTGTTTTTTTTCAAACGAATAAACCTTCGTGAGCCAGAAAACCTGTACGATTACGATCAGACCAATAACTACAGTAGCTGAAAGTACCAGCCATTTTAACATTGAAGATCGCATGGATCGGGAGTGGAAATAAGAACGCAAAATTGGGTAAGATTGTGTTTATCGAAGTTACAAAATTGGTTAAACACCAGTTAAAGACCTGAATTTCAATAAAAACAGGCCTAAAGCAGAATTACATTTGGGATTGGCCCTCCCTTATTTTATATTAGCTGATTAAACACCCAATTAAAATTTCATTTATGAAAAAAATGTTCCTTGCATTTGTGCTCCTGATAACATTTGGGGGATATTCCTTTGCCCAGACCACTCCGGCTAAAACAAAGAAAACCCCTGCCGCTAAAACTTCTGCTAACACAGCTCCTCCTACTAAAAAAGATGGTAAGGCAGACATGCGTTATAAAGAAAATAAGGATGCTGCAAAGGTAAAGGCCGCCAC
>JAYVXJ010000555.1:0-5307 GCA_043785285.1 Chitinophagaceae bacterium | reverse complement strand
TTTATTTTGAACGGTGATAAAGATCTTGTGTAAGTGAGTAATTCATGACCTATATTTTACAGGTTTTATAATACTTTGATATACAATATTTTAGTTGGTTGGTTCAAGTGCCGCCCTCTCCGCTGAAATCAGTTATTTTAGATTTAAAGAATAGGATTACCCATTTAGATCTCATTGGCAATATAGCTGTATGGCTGGTTGGTCATAAACCGCTCAATGAGCTTTCAGCCAAATGTTGTTTAAAAAATTTCTTCTGTTAAACCGGAAGAAAAACTCATCCAAATATCCGTTGATAAATCTTCCGGAACAATGATGATGAATTCCTCTCAGCCATCCTTTTAAATTCATGATCACAGCATGTAGTCCGGGGAAGCTTTTCCCGCCGTTGGAAGGCCTTTGCTCGGGTTTCAAATTCACTTTCCAATGGCCAATACCCCGCCATTCATCTGTAATCACCTGTGCGTTATCACTATCAATGTGCTCCTCAAAAAATGGTTTAAAACATTCTCCGCTGGCTTCTTCTATTGCCTTTGCGTAAGCACGCCCTATTTTATTACCGTTTACTTTTTCAACGGCGATCACCACCAGCTTCTTTTCTCCCTTATTTCGGCCCCGCTTGCCTTTCTCCGGGCCTCCGATCAGTAATTCATCCACTTCCACTTTGCTATCCAGGGGATGCTTACCGCTACTTTTCATCGCTTCCTGAGCTTTCCTTTTAAAGAGCCAGGATGATTTCTGATTTATAGAAAATTCTCTTGCCAGCTCTGTTGTTGACATGCCCTTTTTCTTCACTGCCAGCCGGAAAGTCATTCCAAAAGCCTTTAACAGCGGTATTTTCAGCTTATGGAAAACTGTACCCGCCGTAACCGATTCATCATATCCACAAATTTGACAACGCATATGAAACCTGGTCTTCCCTTTATGATTTTTTGTGCAACCGCATCTTCTGCATCGGTAGCCATCCTTCCACTTCATTTCGAAAAGATACTGCCTGCAATCGTCCTCATCTTTAAAGAACTTATTAAACTGCTGAATGGACATTCCCTGAAACATACCAAATAATTTAGCACTAAATTACTAATAGTTTTGGTATCAAAATAATCCCTATTTTCGCTTTGCGCACTAAATGGGTAATCCTATTAAAGAAATCAAGAAAACCCGCAAATACAGTGTTTGCGGGCTTTCCTGATTTCAAGCTTCCCCGTAAATACTCCACTTTACGCCTGTTCAGCCGGAGTCATTCGTGGAGTCAAATAAGAATTATAAAGTCATTCTGATTATGGGGCTGCTTACAGCCATTGGTCCACTTTCCATTGATATGTACCTGCCGGCTTTTCCGGCTATTGCAAAAAGCTTACATACCACTGTCTCTGAAGTAACACTATCACTTTCCAGTTCTTTTATCGATATTTCCGCAGGTCAATTATTATATGGTACTCTTCTTGAACGCTTTGGCAGAAAACGTCCTTTGTATGCCGGTCTTTGTTTCTACTTTTTAGCCTCTGTTGGATGTGCTTTAGCACAATCGGTGAATGGTTTATTTATATTTAGACTCTTCCCGCCTATTGGTGGCTGTGTAGGAATGGTTGCAGCAAGGGCCATGGTGAGGGATTTGTTTGAAGTAAAAGAAAATGCCAAAGTATTTTCCATGCTGATGCTGGTGGTGTCTGTGTCTCCAATCATTGCACCTACGGTAGGCGGTTATATAACCGCTGCATTAGGCTGGCGATATGTTTTTGCTATGCTCATTTTTGTTGTTCTCGTTATCCTGGCCGGCACCTTGTATTGAAACGTTATAGCAGTGAACAGGTCATCAGAATAGCATCATGCTGCCAAAGTATTATTGGGCTTACATTTATCTGTTTAACTTTGTTAGGCTGGAGTAATTTATTTCTCACTGGTTTTCTGATATTTATTTTCCTGGCCTGCCAGGTTTCATCTTTCCCAATGCAACGGCACTTGCATTAGCACCATTAGGGCACAATGCAGGTAATGCTTCCGCTTTGATTGGTGCTATTCAAATGACCATTGGCGCAAGTGCATCTGCCATTGTAAGCGGTTTACAAAATCACTCCCATTGCCCATGGCAGTTGTAATGACCTGTTGTGCTGTAGCGGCTTTTACTGTTTTTACATTGGGAGGAAAATTCCTTATCCCCATTGTTGATTCTAAAGTATTGAAGCAACAGGATGTAGAAATGGCAACTGACTTATAAAGGTTTCTTTTCTTAATCCGTTTTTTTATTGAGGCACAGATAGATATTTTTCCATCATGAAATGATTATATTTAATCACAATAGAAAACAAATCAGAATGGACACTTCAGAAAATCAAAACACCATATTCCCAAAAGACGAAAGGGCTTCTGCTGATTACTTTGTTGGAACTGTGTGGGTAAAAATCCTGGTTCCTGCTGATGACACATTTAGTACGGTAATTGGTAATGTTGTATTTGAACCGGGAGCAAGAAGCAATTGGCATACGCATCCGGGAGGACAAATATTAATGGCTACAGCCGGCATCGGATATTACCAGGAAAAAGGTAAACCAATTCAATTATTTCGTAAAGGCGATACAGTCAAAATACTTCCTGGTGTAGTGCATTGGGATGGTGCATCACCAGACAGTGAATTTACCCATATTGCGGTCAATACAAATACTCAAAAAGGAATAGTAGAATGGTTACAAAAAGTAACAGACGAAGAATACAACAGCTTTAAATAATTGACCGGCGACCGTCCGGTAGCGTGATGCCGTAGTTTTGTTGAAATATGAAAAAATAGCAAAATGGAAATTAAAAAAAACCGGCTTTCAGCCCTTCTATCTTTACGCGGAATATCCATTTAATGAATGCAGTGATTTTGGATGGTTATATCTGCTCCCGGGAAGTGCAGAATCTGGTCAGATTCTGCAGTTACTAATCCCCCGCAAACCGACGAGTCCCGCAAAAAGCAGTATTTCGCGAGTCCTGCTGCGGTGACTCGTCGGGAAAGAAGGAGACCTTATATCGAATAGCAAGATAAATTTATTTTATTGACCTGTTAACTTCCACAAGCAGCACTTTGGTAGTTGTTTTGCCAATGTTTTTCACGCTATGTGTGCCAGCTGGAACAAACATTGACATACCCTTTTTAAATTCCCATTTATCTTTTTTGCCGTCTTTTCCGGTAAACTCCGAATTGCCTCCTGATATTACATACATGGCAAGATCGGGATGAGAATGCATGGCAGACGACTGGCCGGGTTTATAAGTAGCTTCTAAAATTCTTATGCCCATTGTGTCTTTAATTATTTTATATAGATCCGGTGCTACTTTTGATGCATCCATTGAAGCATCGGAAGAAGATATTCCCATGGGCCTGTTCACTTCTACAAGCAGCACTTTCACTTCAGTCTTGCCAATGTTCTTCACGCTATGAAACTCAGAGGGCCGAATATTTTCCGCTGCCGATTGCATTTCGGAAACAATTTTATTTCCGTCTTTTGCGGTAAACTCTGTCTTGCCTCCTTGAATTACATACAGCGCATAGTCAGGATGTGAATGAAAAGCAGAGGAATCGCCGGGCTTGTAATCAGCTTCCACGATTCTTATGCCCAGGGTGTCCTTTAAAGTTTTGTAAAGATTCGGAGCCGCTTTTACAGCATCTATCGGCGCATCTGGTGCAGCAATTTTGGCTGTGTCTGTTTTTGCGGTACTTGCACTGTCAACTGTTTTAGAATCATCTGTTTTTTTCTCATCCTGGCCACAGGCACTAACTAATAAAGAAAAGAAAATGGCCAACATGAATTGGCTTGTTAGTTTGGGTCTCATAATTTTTTTTAATATAAATGAATAAAAATGGAACAGGATAAGAAGTTCACGCAGGGCAAATCGTTGCTCAATTTAAGATAAAATTTATGATTGCTTGCAATAGTTTTTTATGTCCCGGATGAATCACCCTGCAACCTCTATGATCTTTCTATAATAGAATGTCCGGATATCCGGCATAAGCTGTACCGGCCTCTTATAAACTGGACAGTTTTCTAAAGGTAGTTTGGAAGCTTTCCTTTAATTTTATCTATGCTTAGTAGTTCTTATCAATTGTTTTAATAAAAAGCGTTAATCAGTGGCGTCCAAAGAGTTGCGACTTTCAAATTATTGGTTAATAAAGCATTAGGCGTCGGGTTCGAATCTCGCCCTCTCCGCCAAGTATTTTATAAATCCTTATTCAGTAAGGATTTTATATTTTTTGATGTAATAGGTATTAACCGATTACAAATGGCTAGAAGCGTTGAATCCTGCTCAATGCCAATACGAATATTTCCATATGGAATTGAATTCAATAAGTCATTTAATTGAATTTGAAATTGCTGGGTTGGCTCATTGGGAGTTTTATACACATAACTGTTATATGATTTGACTGTGACTCCACTATGAATGGATCCAGCTTAGTAAACCTCATTATCTGCAATAATAAGGGTCAGCGATTTTCCTGGGATAATAAAAAGTGCTGAAGGTATAAAGTGAAATGGAGAGCTTCCATACTCAAAATAATTAAAAAAACAGCTTAAATATTTAACAGAAGCTGGAGAAGTGAATAATAGAAAATCAAGTTTGTTTAATTCTGCCATTGGAGCAATTTTGTCTATTCTTGATTGCATGGGTGCTCTGTTAAATGATACTTTTAAACCGAAATAATTAGTTTGTCCGTTTTAAGGTATAATTTTTTATAAATAGAATTTACTAAAAGGCTTATGCCGAAAGTATCTTAGGTCACTTTATTGGTTTTTAAAATAAGTTTATCCGACTAAGATTTCCCAGTAAAAAAATTTCTAGGATTATCTATAAGAAAAGTATTTATTTCTTTAATACTAAAACCTGATTTTAGCAACCAGGGCACGGCGTCTGTTATCATGTAAGCGAATGTTCTATTGGAAGCATTGGGGTCAAAGGCGGGTGCCTCTGATCCCTCAAACATTTTTTTGCCGTTCGCCCAATGCCAGTTGCTGTCAATGGAAATAAAAACATTTTTAGCGAATCCTGAATCACAAACCGATCGTAGAAATGAAACAAGTTCGGATTTTGGCGTGTAAAAGTCCTGCCCAAAAGTGTCGACTTCTATATAGGCTCCTGCTTTTACAATCTTAATTAAGTCCCCGATATTTCCTTTACGGCTGACATCGACGTGTGAAAAAAATACCCGGCTTGGATTAGCTCCAGAATTTATCAGCAATTCAAATTGTTCGAGTGCATTACCTGTATGCGTTGCAATCGGGATATCAATTTTATTTTGAATACGCGCAGCCGCACGGAAAACTTTTTTTTCCC
>JAYVXJ010000554.1:0-1541 GCA_043785285.1 Chitinophagaceae bacterium | reverse complement strand
TATTTCTGCATGCAATAACAGCACGCAACAAGCCTCCACCACAGACAGCGCACAAGTGAAAAGCGATACTATGGCCGCCAGCGGTTCAACTGCCGGTTTTAAATTAGGGGTGCAGATGTGGACCTTCCGCATGTTCTCTTTTACTGATGCATTGAAAAAAGTGGACAGTTCAGGGATAAAAAATATAGAAGCTTTTTGGGGCCAGAAATTAGGAGATGGCATGAAAGGCAGTTTCGGAGCAGATATGTCCGCCGATGACCGCGAAAAACTCAAACAACTGCTGCTGGTAAAAGGAATTCATATTGTTGCCATGGGTGTGATTGTTCCGAAAAATAAAGCGGAATGGATAAAAGCTTTCGATCTGGCAAAAGAATTCGGGCTGAGTTATATTACTGCCGAACCCATAAAAACACAATGGAACCTGGTGGATAGTCTGGCCGGCGCTTACGGCATCCCCGTTGCCATTCACGATCATCCCAAACCCAATGTTTACTGGAGTCCGGATTCTGTACTGGCAGCCACTCAGGGGCATCCCCATATTGGTTCCTGCTCGGATATCGGGCATTGGGCAAGAAATGGTCTTAATCCGGTTGATTGTCTTAAGAAACTCGAAGGACATATCATTGGTGTGCATCTGAAAGACATCGTAAAGTTCAATGAAACCGAAGCCGCTGATACTATTGTAAGCAAAGGTGTTATTGATATCCCTGCTGTTCTCGCTGAATTAAAACGCCAGAATTTTAATGGCATGCTTTCCATAGAACACGAATCCAACTGGTATCATAATCTGCCGGATGTCATTTTCACAAAGGAATATTATGATGCGCAGGTAGACAAGCTGAATCATAAATAGTTTTTCCATTCCGTGAACGGGGGGTTTCCGTCACATTTGTAATAAAGGGGGTTTTCAG
Organism: Chitinophagaceae bacterium; assembly: GCA_043785285.1. Classification (GTDB taxonomy): domain Bacteria; phylum Bacteroidota; class Bacteroidia; order Chitinophagales; family Chitinophagaceae; genus Puia. Next base: position 630 of record JAYVXJ010000554.1, on the reverse strand, counting down.
GAAAACGCGGGTTATATCCAAGAGATTGGAAGTCGTATACGATGAACGTTTTACCGCAAAGCCGAAAAAAATTCGAAAAAAGCCGGTCAAATCTGACCGGCTTTACTTATTGCTTATTACCTTCTATTCAATTCGGGAGTGTTATCTTTTTCTCCAGTGACCGCGGACCCATTCTTCCCCGGAACGGTCATGACGCTTCCAATGACCAGGAACCCAGGTCCAACCAGGATGCGGAGGAGCAGCCCAATGACCACCAACATAAGCATATTTTCCTTCCCGCGGTTCCCATTCTTCATCAATCCATACATGGGCAGCACTTGGAGCGGCTGTCCTTACTATAACGGGGGCGACCGGACGGATCTTGACATAAATCTGGGCGGAGGCGGAGAAAGAAACAGCCAAAATGATAACTGATAGAATGGCCATTCTGGATAACAGTCTTTGCATAAAGGGTGTTTTGTTTCAGGTTTGACTTTGGCTACAATTATAGGTTTAACCAAAAGAAGAATAATTATATAAAACCCTTTTCTTTACAGGATTGCGCCCTTGTTATCGGAAGGTATGCCGGATTTCCCGCCAGAACTGAACCTATTGAGAGTCTAAGGCCTATAGAAAACTCCCGAATAGAAT
>JAYVXJ010000553.1:0-5312 GCA_043785285.1 Chitinophagaceae bacterium | reverse complement strand
GCAAAGGGGACAGTCTCACCGGCACTTCCTATTATTACGATTCCAAAAATGACTATCGCCGCTATTCGGTGAAAGGCTATTTTGATGACCAGGCTATGGAGGTGGTCTGGTGGGATGATGTGCTGCTGGAAGATCATACTTCCCGGAGATTTATAGGAACAGGCCCGGGAGATGCACTCCTGGCTGTAGCGGATTTTAATTGTCCGGGGGAAGGTATCATGAAACTCGATGGAAAGAGTTCTTTGCGGGACGATGAACATAAAGGAAATAAAGAGTTGCACCTGGTGAAAGGGCCTAGCGGTCCTCTTTTTCCGGATGAATGGGATTTTGTATTAGCTAATTATGCGTTTAGTGTAAGCAATCCCCATATCGTTGACAGTATTGAACAAATTGCGCTGGATCCGGCTCCTGCACCTGTTGCAGAAACAAGAAAGGAACCGGAAAAGGAATTACCAACTGTTCCGGTTCTGGCACAAACCAACGAACAAAAATTCAGTAGCAGAACGAAAATATTACAGACCGTTATCCCGATAAAAGGAGATTCCATTGAGCTTCGCTTTTACGATAATGCGGAAATAGACGGGGACTCGATTGCTGTCTTTTTAAATGGTCAAATGTTGCGGGAACATATTCTTCTTTCGGACCGGGCGTATAGTTTTAAAATTCCCGTTACCGATTTACAGGCCGATAATGAATTGGTGATGGTAGCTGAAAATCTCGGTACCATTCCGCCCAACACTTCTTTAATGGTTGCTGTAGTAGGGGATAAGCAGTATGAAGCGCATCTCCAAAGCACGGAAGGCAGCAGTGCACTGGTGCGGTTGGTGAAGCCCTGATTAAATCCAGCGCCTTACTCTTTTTTTGTAATCGGAATAGCTATTTCCAAAAGCCCGCATTAAATACCTTTCCTCCGGCTGAATGAGGAGATAGGTGATTAAAATAATCAATACCGGAATCAGGAGAATGGTCCACCAATTGGCGAAAATAAATGCTAAACTCAGGTAAAGCAATAGCACACCCACATACATAGGGTTCCGGGTGACCGAATAAATTCCATTTGTCTGAAGGGAAGTTGCTGGTTTTACGGTAATCACCGTATTCTTTGTTTTGATAAACCGAAGCAGGGCGGGAATAATGAAAAATAGTGCTGCAATAATGATTACTCCACCTATTATGTTGGCTAAAGTACAATGAAAGAAGGCGCTCCTGATAGGGAAGTATCGCTGCAATAAGATAGAAAGCAGAAATATTGTTGCATAAAAAAGCGGAGGGGGAATCCGGACTCCCGGGTTATCTTTTGTATTTTTCATATGCTGAAGGCAATGATCATACTACTATATTAATCATTTTATTCTTCACATAAACCACTTTTTTGGGTGATTTCCCATCCAGCCATTTCCTGACCGTATCATCCGCTAACACCAGCGCTTCCACCTGTTGTTGCGTGGCATCCAGACTAATATTCAGTTCTGTTCTGGTTTTCCCGTTGATGGCTACCGGATATTGTTTTTCGGATTCCATCAGGAATTTCTGATCTGAAACGGGATAAGCCGCATCCAGAATAGTGGATTCATTGCCCAGTTGATGCCAGAGTTCTTCGCAGATATGCGGTGCATAGGGGGTGAGCAGGATAAGGATTTTTTCAAGCACTTCTTTTTTGTGGCATTGCAGATCCCCAAGTTCGTTCACAGCGATCATCATGGCACTCACTGCCGTATTAAAGGAGAATCGTTCCGTATCCGCATCTATTTTTTTAATCGTTTTATGAAGGATCTTCCATTCCGCCTCCGTTGCTGCTGCGGTAGTCCAGACTTTTCCTTTTGTTTCATTATTAAATAAACGCCAGAGTTTGCGCAGAAAACGATGCACACCTTCAATGCCCTTGGTGTCCCAGGGTTTACTTTGCTCAACAGGCCCCAGGAACATTTCATACATGCGGAACGTGTCGGCGCCGTATTTTTCAATTATTTCATCAGGATTATCAACATTGTATTTTGACTTAGACATCTTTTCTATAATCATGCCACTCAGGTAAGGCTCCCCGTTCTCTGTTTTATTTTCTGAGTCCCAATTAACCATTGCTTTCTTCAGATCTATAGATGGATTTTCTTCCACATCTATATATTTTTCAAACATAGTTTTAGTAAATCTTCCTGCGGAATCTAAATAATGATGGGCATTCCGAAGTCTTATATCTCCTTGTATTTCAAGTTTAACTAATGTATTATTTATACCATGGGGAAACGATTTATCAGCCTGATTTGATTGAATAATTACCGCGCTGATGCCTTCATCGTTTATATATTTTGCTGCATCTATATAAAATGATTTTCCCTGTATCATTCCCTGATTCAACAGTTTCCGGAACGGTTCATCGAATCCGATATATCCGAGGTCGAACAAAAATTTGGTCCACATGCGGCTATACAACAGATGACCCACAGCGTGTTCGGTTCCTCCAATATAAAGATCCACCTGTCCCCAATAATCTGAAGCCTTGCGGTCGCAGAATTGTTGGGTATTGTGGGGATCCATATACCGAAGAAAATACCAGCTGCTGCCAGCATAACCTGGCATTGTATTCGTTTCGAGATGCCGGGAAGTCCATTCGGGAATATTTGCGAGCGGACCTTCTCCATCAGCACCGGGTTTGTAACTCTTCACTTCCGGTAACAATAAAGGAAGTTCTTTTTCATCCAATGGGTAAGCAATTCCGTTTTTCCAGACAATGGGGAAAGGCTCCCCCCAGTAACGCTGACGGCTAAACGCTGCATCCCGCATTCTGTAATTCACGCGCCGGTTCCCGATGCCCGTGGATTCCAACCGGTCGTTGACGATTACTATAGCCTCTTTCATAGCCACCCCATTCAGGAAATCACTGTTTTCCAACAAAGCCTCTTTGGTGGGGTTGGCTTCTTCTCCGTTAAACTGTTTTCCTATGATATTGGTAATGGGGATGTGAAAATGCTTCGCAAACCTGAAATCGCGTTCATCTCCGCAGGGTACGGCCATGATGGCTCCGGTTCCGTATCCGGCCAGCACATATTCAGAGATCCACACAGGGATGCGGTGTCCATTAAAGGGGTTCAGCACATAAGATCCGGTGAAGCAGCCCGTGATCTTTTTTTCAGCCATACGCTCACGCTCACTACGGCTGTTTACATAAGCGATATATGCTTCCACGGCCTGCTGTTGTTTGGGAGTCGTCAGCAGGGAAATGAGTTCGTGTTCCGGGGCAACGACCATAAAATCAACGCCAAAAATAGTATCGGGACGGGTAGTGTACACCCGTAGTTTGGGTAATCCGCTGCTGTTGATCTGATCCTTTGCTATTTCGAAATCTATCTCTGCACCATAACTTTTCCCGATCCAGTTGCCCTGCATTTCTTTCATGGCTTCACTGAATTCCACTTTCTCCAGTCCCTCCAGCAGCCGGTCAGCATATTCCGAGATACGCAGATACCATTGTCGTAATTTCTTTTTTACTACAGGATAACCACCTCGTTCACTAACGCCGTTAATCACTTCATCATTAGCCAAAACGGTTCCCAGGGCTTCACACCAGTTCACTTCCCCATAACCGCAATATGCCAGCCGGTATTCCATTAATAGGTCCTGTTGCTGCTTTTCGCTAAATCCTTTCCATTCCGCAGCCGTAAAATCAGAAAGATTTCTATATCCCGAAACAATGGAGCTACCCTGTGTTTTAAAAGCCTGAACGAGTGATTGGATGGGGTATGCTTTTTTTTCAGTCCGGTTGTACCAACTGTTAAACAACTGTAAAAAAATCCATTGGGTCCAATGATAATAGTCCGGTTCTGAAGTGTTCACCTGCCGGCTCCAGTCAAAGCAAAACCCGATTTTATCCAACTGATCCCTGAAATTTTTGATGTTCTGCCGGGTACTATCTGCCGGATGCACCCCGTGGTCCAGCGCATATTGTTCTGCGGGCAGGCCGAAGGCATCATAGCCCATCGGATGCAGTACATTAAAGCCTTTCAGCCTTTTAAAACGGGCGAAGATATCACTGGCGATATACCCCAGCGGATGACCCACATGCAATCCGGTACCACTGGGATAAGGAAACATATCGAGTACATAATACTTTGGTTTCGGGCTGTTGTTGTTTACCCGGTATACCTGATCGGCTGTCCATTTCTCCTGCCATTTCTTTTCAAGTCCGCTGAATGAATACTCCATATGAACCAACAAAAATACGCATCGTGCGGGTAAATCTTCTATTTTTGCCTCTTACTAGGGTAAGATAAAACGGAAATTGTTCAACTATGGCGAATACCCGGAATGGATCAGGCAAACGCTCCGCACCTTCTTATATCATGGCCATCGTTGGTGTATCACTGGTACTTTTTCTGCTGGGCATTTTGGGATGGATTGTGATCAATGCCAATAAACTCGGACAATACTTCAAAGAGAATATTGCGATGAATGTGTATATCCGGGAGAATGTTTCTGCCAGGGATAGTGCATCTCTGGTGAATTATATAGCAGCTCAACCGTATGTAAAATCTTTCGAGTATGTTACCAAAGACCTGGCCAAGCAGAAATACCTGCAGGATGGAAATAAGGACTGGGGAACCCTGCTCGACCGGAATCCCCTTCCCGCCAGCATTGATTTCAGAATAAAAAAGGAGTATGCCTCTACGGATTCCCTGACCAAAATCAAGAATGATTTGCTTCAGAATATCGCCGTCAGTGATGTGCTTTATCCGCAATCGCTGGTTACTAATCTGAATAATATCATCAACAAAATCAGCATCATTCTGCTGTCGGTAATCATTATCATCTCTATATTGGTTATTTTTCTGATAGACAATACCATCCGGCTGGCCATGTTCAGCAACCGCTTTCTGATCAAAACCATGCAGATGGTTGGCGCAACGCGATGGTTCATATCCAAACCGATGGATTTAAGGGCTTTTATCAATGGACTGATCAGCGGATTGCTGGCTGTGGGCGGTCTCATTACCGTAATTATTTTTGCTGAGAATCAGCTGCCTTACCTGAAAGCCCTGCGGGATTATCCTTTGCTCATCATGCTTTTTGTTGTAATCATATTACTGGGCATTTTTATTTCTTTTATCAGTACCCATCGCAGTGTACTTAAATACCTGAAGATGAAGCTGGATGAATTGTATTGATTTTAGTACATTGCAACCTATTCTGTGTTATGGCAAAACAAATAAAAACCGCTACTTCTTCCAGGCAATACGTTCCCATATTTGGTAAGGAAAATTACCACTGGATGCTCATCGGGCTGGTAACGATCCTGCTCGGACTGTTGCTGATGATCG
>JAYVXJ010000552.1:0-5312 GCA_043785285.1 Chitinophagaceae bacterium | reverse complement strand
ATTCCCAAAGATGATGTATCAGGTGGTGCTTCGGACGCTAAAGTTATCGATTTCATAGAGTTTATTGTAAAAGATATTCCTGAGCACCAGGTTCCTATGCGAGGAGGATTAAAGTGGCTTGATCTGCAATGCCTGAATCGTTATGAGCAATCTTTTATTGGGAGTACAACACAACAACAACTGGAAATGGTTCAGGAGATTGCCTATCCGTTGAAAGCTAAAGCCGAAATGCATCAAGGCGCGGTTTTCTTCAGTCGCATGCGGGATCTCACTGCAACCGGATTCTATACCTCTAAAATTGGAATAAAGGATATTGGTTATGTAGGAAATTCTCCCGGGAAATGGGATGGTGTTCCACCGGATGTATTGGCACAGTATAATCTGAGTGAAGTTTAAAATATTTGATCCTATTTTTTTAAAAAGACCAACTAGAAATGTAAGATTATGAAAAAGATTAGACAGAATTACAAAAAGACTGATCATTCCAGAAGAAATTTTATCAAAACTGTTGGATTGGCTTCTACGGGATTTATGATTTTACCACGTCACGTATTGGGTGGCAAAGGCTTTGTAGCCCCAAGTGACAAATTAAATATCGCTGCTATTGGTGCCGGAGGTAAAGGTCAGGGTGATTTGGAGAATTTTTCAAAGAGCCCTAATGTAAACATTGTGGCATTATGTGATGTGGATGATCGCCGTTCGGCAAAATCGAGAAAGACTTATCCTGAAGCAAAGTATTATAAGGATTTCAGGCAGATGCTGGATGCTGAAAAAAATAACATTGATGCATGTTCTATTTCTACACCTGATAATGTACATGCTGTGGCGACAATTGCAGCAATGCAGTTAGGTAAGCATGTTTATACCCAAAAACCGCTGGCACATGATATTTATGAATGCCGGGTGCTGGCTTCAGCGGCCAAACGCTATAAAGTAATCACACAGATGGGTAACCAGGGCGGATCAGGTGATGGTGTTCGTCAGGGACACGAAATGTATAATGCAGGAATGATCGGAGAGGTACACACTGTTCAGGCATGGACCAATCGCCCGGTATGGCCGCAAGGATTGCCTACACCTTCCGGGAATTTTCCCGTGCCTGATGGAGTAGATTGGGACCTTTGGCTAGGCCCATCCCCCAAGGTCGTTGATTATAACCCAGCCTATATGCCTTTTAGCTGGAGAGGATGGAACGCTTTCGGTACCGGTGCCTTAGGAGATATGGCTTGTCATATGATGGATCCTGCATTTCGCATTTTACCCATTGATTTTCCTGCGGAAATAGAATGTAGTATCCCGAAAAGCTGGACAATTGATGGTGGTGAAGCCAAATATCCGGATGGTTATCCTGCTGCTTCTATAATACATTTAAAATATCCGAGGAAGGATGGGAAAGGGGATATCATGTTGTCCTGGTATGATGGAGGGCTTTTGCCTTCACTTCCTGATGAATTGTTACCGGGTGAGCCATTTGGAAATAGTGACGGAGGGATTTTGTTTATTGGCTCTAAGGGTAAATTATTGTTTGATTGCTATGGAGAGAACCCAAGGCTATTGCCTACAAAACTTATGAAAGAAATTACCATGCCCAAAGTAACAATACCCCGTGTTCCGGAAGGGCATTATCTTCAATGGGTGAATGCCTGCATAGCGGGTTATGGAAATGCAACAACCAGTTCTCCATTTGAATATGCTGGTCCGTTTGCCGAAAGTGTTTTAATTGGGAATTTGGCTATTCGCAGTTGGAACCTGGAGAGTAAAATGGCAAATGGCAGATCTGCTTATCCAGGCAGAAAGAAACTTATGTGGGATGCAAAGGCAATGAATATCACCAATTTTGATGAAGCTAATCAATTTGTGAAAAGACAATATCGCCAGGGCTGGGGTTTGGGCGTTTAATACAATATTTAATGAATGGCTTATTTAAAAATAGTTTATGAAAAGAAGCATTTTATTCTTTGCCACAGTATTTATTTTAATTGCTTGTTCGAACACGAACAAAATAAAAAGTAACAAAAGTTGGATAAGCCTTTTCGATGGCAAATCTCTTGACGATTGGAAAGCTAATAAGCCGGGCACATTTTCAGTCGAAGATGGTAGTATTAAGGTGGCAGGTACAACCTCTCACTTGTTTTATGATGGCCCTGTAATGGATCATAACTTTAAAAATTTTGAGTTTAAAGCCCTGGTAATGACCAGGCCAGGATCAAATTCGGGGATATATTTCCATACAGCGTACCAGGAAAAGGGGTTCCCTGACAAAGGATTTGAAGTACAGGTAAATAATTCTCATACTGACTGGAAAAGAACAGGCGGTTTATATGACATTAAGGATGTCAGTCAGGTTTACGTTAAGGATGATGTGTGGTTTACTGAATATATTCTTGTTGAGGGTAAACACGTTATCGTCAAGATAAATGATATTCTGGTCACAGATTGGACGCAGCCAGATGGTTTTGTTCCTCCCAAAGGGCATCCAGGCCGGGTTATTTCGAATGGCACTTTCGCACTACAGGGACATGATCCCAAAAGCGTCATATTCTTCAAGGATATAATGGTTAAGCCATTGCCGTGAATAATTCAGGAAGTACTACTTTACTCTATTTTGATTTAAGATAATATAATCCACATTTCTTTGGAGTGACTATAGTATTAGATGCGATCACAGCAATTGGAAGCATTTAAAAAATAAAAGGTTACGCCCCATTCGAACTGATCAAGGCTGCGCTGCCTTACTTAACGGAGCAGTGTGGCTGCGTAGTAAATATCGGATCTGTAAATGCATGGAGCGGCGAACCCAACCTTTTTGTCTACAGTGTTTCTAAAGGCGCTTTAATGACGATGACAAGAAACCTGGGCGATGTGTTACACCGGGAAAATGGAGTTCGTGTAAATCAGATAAATCCGGGATGGGTATTGACTGAGAAGGAAATCCAGCGGAAAAAAGAGCACGGCCTTCCTGAAAATTGGTACGAAGAATTGCCGGCTGTATATGCACCGGCAGGCCGGATTTTATTGCGTGCAGAAATTGCATCAGCTGCGGTTTATTGGTTGGCCGATGAGAGCGGTGCTGTCAGCGGGCAGGTCGTTGACCTTGAACAACATCCTTTTATCGGTCGTAATCCGCCTAAAGATGCAACCACTATTAACGTATCCAAATAATATAACCCTATTATGCCTAAGTTAGCTGTATTCCCAAAAGCATATATGCATGCGCTTTGTAAAGACGGGAGCATGCGTGTGGCTGAATGGCTTGAACTTGCCGGTAAGCTGGATATTGAAGGATTGGAATGGTATGCAGGTTTTCTAGAGATGAGTGATGAAAGAAACTGGTCAAAATTTTGTAGCATGTCAGAAGATCATAGAAAAGTAATACCCATGGGGGAAATTTTAATTTTCTGCTGGTTAGAACCACCGGATATAAGGCGGGCGGTTTAATGAGGGTTGAAATTGGAATTGCTGATAAGGAGTCCAGGACAACACGGTTATCCATAGTTACTCTGGGTGACGGTGGAACAGCAGTTTCGACTGACCTTACTTCTGCCGCTTTGGGTGGTAAGTGTTTTATAAGTTGCACAAGTCCCCGGAAAAATTTGTATTTGGTCAGTTATACTGACGGAAAATTGTATATGGAGGAGTTTGATAATTCTTTGAAATTAGTGACCAATTTGTCAACTCCACTGGATTTTAAGGATAATCTAGAATATATTTCAGCGATTAGTTGCGATACCAATGCGGAAAATACGATTGATTTCAGCTTATACTATGAAAACAAGGAAAAACGGTCCAATAATGGTTTATACCGGTTTTATTTTTCTTCAAAAAAAGTGATTACCGCACCTGAAGTACCTTTGACCAAGGGGTATATTCAGGCAAGAGAGGAGCATACACCAGGATCTGACTTTTCCAGCCTCAAAACGATTAATCAATTGAAACCAGTGGGGATTCTTGAAACCCCTGACAGGATAATTGTCATTAAAGAAATTCAATACATATCTACCACATCTAACAGGGGGCAATACGTCGACCGATTTACGCATGAAGGAGGACTTGTAGAGGTATACTCCAAGGACTTGAAATTGCAGCATGATTTTGCCCTTGGCAAATATGTGGAAACTTTCATTCAGACAGGATACGATATTGGTTTTCATTTACATGATGATAAATTATTTGTAGTCTTCAGTGAGGGCGGAGGTATAGCTTCCTATTCGGATTTCCTGTATATCATCGGGTTGGCAGATTACAGCTTTATTAGAAAGTCTTTAGAACGGTCTGCAGCGGGCAACGGTATGTTTATGGAAGCGCCAAATGTGATCTGGAATACCCAAAAAGAAGCTCCTCTGTCGCTGCTTTGCGTTCTTCCATCACTTTGTATTCATTCATGTCCCGGATAGAAAATTGTTTTCCTGTTGGACAAATTATGGGATCATAGTAGCGGAAGCGGATTCGCCATGCAGTTGAAGTGGAAGTTTTTTTAAGCGTTTTCCAGTTGGCGGGAGAAACTATAGGAAGAGTAAAGCTGCAGCCATTGGGCAAAAAATTCCTAGTCATAACTTTTAATTTTGTGGCCAACTTCTGTGGCAAATTAATAAAAGCTACTGACTTAAAAACTTCAATAAAATCGCAACTGTTTAACTACTAAAACTTTAACCTAAGTGAACCGGATTGGACAAATTTCGAACCATTTTATCAATGATCTTAGACTTCTAGCCGAATTATCCGCCCGAAAACTACACGAATAAAAGATGCGAAGCTCTATTTGAAAGCTATCGCCGCACTTGTTGGTCCGGCCAATGGAAGCAGAGCAGTTGATTTGAAACCAACCATTTTCGCCCACTTATTAAAGTCTGCAAAAGTGTAATCAAAACCTTTTCCAGTTTCAATGAGCATATTCAAACTCATCATCAATCCGAAAACATTGTGTTTTCTTTCTTCATCGATTACATTTTCAATGGCTGCAAATGCTCCGCCTTCAGGAATGGATTCGTAGGCTATTTTCATCAATTTTATTTTAATTTCTTCATCCCAGTCATGTAAGATATTACCCATTACAACAATGTCTGCGGGAGGAATGGAATCCTTGAAGAAATCTCCACTTCGGGCTGTTACACGGTCAGTCAAATTAAATTTCTGAATCGTTTGCGTCGCAATGGGCTCAACGGGAGGAAGATCAAAAGTGGTACAGGTCATGTGTGGCTGATGTTTCGCGACCATCACAGAAAGGAGTCCGGCTGAGCCACCCACGTCAGTTAAAGTTTTATATTTTTTAAAATCAAATTTTTCAGCAAAACCAATAAAGCCACCCATCTGAA
>JAYVXJ010000551.1:0-1544 GCA_043785285.1 Chitinophagaceae bacterium | reverse complement strand
TTCAGGCCGGCCGATGCGCCAAAGGGCATGCAGTTTGCCCGCATCTATGCGTGCCTGTATGGGATCCGGCTGGCTTTGAAAATAACCTTCGGCTAGCCCTGCATCAATATAACCAGGACAAATACAATTGACACGAATGCCCTCATGACCATGATCAATTGCCATTGCTTTTGTCAAACCAATAATGGCTGCCTTGGTAGCGCAATAACCGGCGCAGGATGGCTCTACAAAATACCCGTTTACAGAAGACATATTTACGATACAACTTTTGAGAGCTTTCAGGTGTGGCAAAAAAAGCTTGGAGCACAAAAAAACGCCCCCCACATTTACCGACATCTGTGCGTTCCATTCTTCAAAACTGGTATCTGCAACTGTTTTATTTACCTGTATGGCCGCATTGTTAAGCAGGGCATTGATCTTTCCATATTGCTGTAGGGTAGCTTCCACCAGCAAGGCAACACTGGCGGGATCAGCCACATCTGCTTTAACGGCAAAAGCATTTCCTCCTGCCGCTAAGATTTGTTGCACTGTGTCCTTCGCTGCATCATAGTTGATATCAGCGACAATAACGCTGGCGCCTGCTTCGGCAAATTTCAAGGCACAGGCTCTTCCTATTCCCGAACCTGAACCGGTAATCACAACAGAACGGTCTTGTAATTTCATAATCAGTTTTTATAGCACTTTATATTTATCATATACTTCCCTCAGCAATTTCCCATCCAATAACTCTTTTCTCGACAGGTTTTCAGCGTTCACTTTTTCTCTTGCCATTTCAAGCACTTTTGCTTCAATTGCCTGGGGTATCACAACGACGCCATCAAAATCGGCAAACACCAGGTCACCGGGATTTACCAGAACTTCACCACACATGACCGGTACATCGTAAGCTACTACGAGACCCCGGCCCTTTGAATCCAAAGGCCTTATTCCTGCGTAAAATACTGGAAAATCCATTTCAATGATCTTTATACAGTCTCTTACCTGGCTATCGCAAACACAACCGGCCACTCCTTTTTTTTTGGCAATGGTAGACATCAATTCTCCCCAGGGCGCGTTGGTGCTGTTTACATCCGTTGAATGGATAACCACATCATTTTTTCTGAGCGAATCCATTACTTCTATTTCCAGCTTGTATGGGTCATCCTCATTTATATAATCTACTTCTTCCCATAGCAATGTTCTTGCACGGCCTATAAATCCACACTGACGCATATCGGGCAAAAGAGGCCTTAACCGTTGGTGCATAGCCTGGTTGCGATAACCAAGTTCATCGAGTATGTCGCAAATAGCCGCTGCATAAAGTTCATGTTTAATATCATCAAGCAATGTTAATTCGGTCGCTGTTTCATTTATCATATTGTATTGTATTAGCTGATTGTATTTTTTTTCTTGAGATTATAGAATGATTTCCATTTGGCTTAATTAAAATTATGGTTCTTGATTTCGGTCGGTGTCTTCACCGACCACTTATAAAAGAGGGTCATTTGCATTTTGAGCAATCCTTTATATTTTTTCTCCGGAGTTTCTATCGTTATTTTTTTTTT
>JAYVXJ010000550.1:0-1549 GCA_043785285.1 Chitinophagaceae bacterium | reverse complement strand
AGCATCCCGGATATTGATTTTATTGCTTCCTTCTGGTTAGATACACCCAGTAATTTATTAGCGCACCGAGGATTTACACATTCGGTTTTATTTGGTGTAATTATGGCACTGGTGCTTGCTAAGATTGCAGAACGTTGGCATGATCGTTCGCATAATATTTCTTATATCTCGTGGGTACTTTTTTTCGGAGTTACCATTATGATCCATATATTTTTAGACGTGTTTAATAGTTATGGTGTAGGCTGGCTTGAACCTTTCTCGCATTCTCGTATTTCTTTCAATATTATTTATGTAGCCGACCCTTTTTTTTCGATAGCACCGGGCATCGCATTGATTGCGCTTTTATGGCTAAAACAAAACGATAAGAAAAGAAATTTCTGGTGGAAATTGGGCTTGTATAGCTCTTTTTTGTATCTGGGCTATTGTACGGTTAATAAGGCGTATATTAATCAGGAAGTAAAACAGTTGTTAATAAAACAACAAATAAAATATACCCGTTATTTTACTACGCCTGCACCGCTGCAAAACTGGTTATGGTATGTAGTAGCGGGAAATGACAGCGGGTATTATGTTGGTTACCACTCAGTCTTTGATCGTGGAAAGCAGATAAAACTGGAATATTTTCCACGCAATACTTATTTAGCCGGCACAATAAACGACGCTAAGAAAGTAAATCAGCTTATTCTTTTTTCTCAGCAATTCTACACTGTTGAAAAAAAACAGGATACGATTCTGTTTAACGATCTCCGCTTTGGACAGGTAATCGGCTGGCAAAACCCTAAAGAGGATTTTGCTTTTCATTATTACCTGCAGCCTGATATTGATAATACATTAGTTGTTCAGCGGGGACGATTTGCAAAATGGGGTAAACATACCCTGCTTTCACTGATACAACGTATAAGGGGTAACTGATTTTGTATACCGGACGAAGTTGAAATTTTTACAGGCAAGGTGAAAATAACCGGGCAATTCTTTCTGATATGGTAGCGTAGAATGGGCGTTTATACCAATCTTCTGCATCTAATTTACTGGCGTGTGTAAGGTCATCAAAAAATATACTGCGCAATTTTTCGGAAAAAGGTTTGTCATATATAATGACATTAACCTCAAAGTTTAATTCAAAACTCCTGTAATCCATATTAGCCGTTCCTATCACAGACAGTTTACCGTCTGCCACCAAAGTTTTTGCATGAATAAAGCCTTTCTGGTAAAGGTATATTTCTACTCCGGCCTGTAACAAATCGTTATAGTTGGCTTTAGAGGCCGCGTTCACTAATCTTGAATCACTTTTTCCCGGTACTAATAATTTTACAGAAAGGCCGCTGGAAGCAGCTATACGGAGCGCATCTATTATATTATCCCCCGGAATTAAATATGGCGTTGTGATCAGAATTTCCCGTTTGGCCAGGTATATGGCCTGAAGTATTGAAAATAACACCAGCGGTTGAGCAGAATCGGGACCGCTTCCAACTACCTGTACTAACGTGTCTCCGGTAATATGGGTATCCTGATTAAAATATAAGTTTTCAGGGTTGAGTTTCGCAGGGCA
>JAYVXJ010000549.1:0-1551 GCA_043785285.1 Chitinophagaceae bacterium | reverse complement strand
ATGGCATTGATATGAGTAAACTGAAAGATTTTATTGCATTCCGTGCCGCCATTGAATTAATGAAAGAAAGAGGAAAAGAAAATTGTCTCACTGAATTGTATGAACATTGCAAAGAACTGGAAAGACTTGGCTTGTTACATTCCGAAAATATCGTACGTCAGGTATATAAACCTTTTACTACACAGGAGATTTCAGACAAGATTGCGCAATTGATCACACCACCGGAAATCCACACCCCCGTACAAGTCATCTACCAGACCATTGAATCCTTGCATGAGGCTTGCCCAACCAACACCGGTGATTGGTATTTCACCGGCAACTATCCTACAGCAGGCGGCAACCGCGTGGTGAATAAGGCTTTCATTAATTATATGGAAGGGAAGAACGTAAGGGGCTACTAGCGCTTCGCGCTAATGGTTGATAGTTGAGGGTTGATGGACGAACCCGTAATGCGAACTGCTTTCCTTATTTATATCTTCGATAACTTATATGGAAGCCCCTGTTACCGACAAACACAGAGGGCTAAAACCTCCATGATCGTCCATCAACCATCAACGAACCTCCATCAACCGTCAACATAAAAAAAAGGCCCTGCCAAACAGAGCCTTTAAAATTGATTCGTATGAAATATTATCCTTTTCTTTCGAGCAGATTGAAGAACTGATCCAGCATTGGCAGAATCACAATTCTTGTACGGCGGTTAGCAGCACGACCATCACGGGAATCATTAGTAGTAACCGGCATATATTCGCCACGACCGGCAGCGATCATTTTCGCTGGCGGAATGTTATACTTATTTTGAAGGATATGTACTACAGAAACAGCGCGTTGAACGCTCAGATTCCAGTTATCCATTCCTTTTCCTTTGTAAGGAACATTATCCGTATGGCCTTCTACCATAAATTCGATATCGGGTTGGTTCTTCAGCACAGCAGCCACTTTACCCAGCACGTTTTTGGCACCACTGGAAACAGCAGAGCTACCGGTTTTAAAGAGTAATTTGTCGGATATGTCGATGAACACCACACCTTTTTCGATTTTAATATTTACATCAGAGTCGGAAACATCAGAAACGGCTCCTTTAAGATTCATAACAAGTGCCATGTTCAGCGAATCTTTGCGGGCCATTGCCGATTGAAGATCCCGGATATAGGCATCTTTCGCCCCAATATTTTCAAGGGATTTTCTAATGCTTTCAGCCTGAGACCCGGAAATCACAGAAAGATCTTCCATTTGTTTCAGCGCCTGTGTATTGTTGTCCCTCAGGAAAGCAACCTGCTTATTTAAATCGTCAACTTGTCCCTGAAGTGTACCTTTTTGCTTAGTCAGATCTGCTGTTTGATCATTACAATTCTTCAGGTCTCCCTGGAGTTTTGCATATTCAGCGCTTAATGAATCAAAGCGGGCCTGAGCAGCAGCCTGGGCAGCTTTGAATTTCTTAGTGCTCACACAGGAAAAGAGCAGCAAGGATGAAAACGCTAAAAGTAAAATTTGCCTAAACTTCATAAGAATCATTTTAATTGAGAGTTAATGAATAAATCTATACGCCTT
>JAYVXJ010000548.1:0-5342 GCA_043785285.1 Chitinophagaceae bacterium | reverse complement strand
ATTCCACGTGCCGGGCGGCAGGCCCATGACATTTTTCGCAATCCACGCCAAGTATCATTTGCCTGGAATCAAATTCTTCGGGTTCTTTTCCCGCCGCGGAAATTTTTTGAACATAGGTGCTATGGCATTCGAGACAGCGGGAAGTAACAGGCCGGTTGAAGACTGCCCTGCCGGGATAACCCGGACTGTTGGACCATTGATCTGCTGAAGTGAAATAGGTAATGGGCAGTTGATACAACTGATTGTTTGCCCAGTTTAGATAGGTTTGACCTTTGGTGCCCGAACCCACAACGATATCAAAACGACGGGCTAATTTTTGAACACCATATATATATTCCACCTGAAAATAAAAATTATCTCTTTTTTCCATCGCAACAATCGTGTCCTTATTGAAAGCAAATATATTCCTGCCGAGATCAAAAGTTCCCCTGATGTATTTTTCAGAAGCCGCACCTGAAGTGAGGTAGTGAGCGGTATGGATATGGGAGTCATAAATATTTTTATGGCAGTTGACACAGGGTGCAGAGCCCGCGAATTTCAGGAAATCGGAATTTAGCTCGTTATCTGTTTTACCGGTACCTGGCTGCATGCATTCCGTCAACAGAAAAATGCCGGCGACCAGGATTGATATGGCAATGATAAATCGCGGGTATCTGATAACTCCATTCATGATCAGTAACTAAGTTAGCATAGTAAATCAGAAATTATGAAATTGAAAAAGGGTTGCGCAATGATGAGCAACCCTTTTTCGATAACTAGTATAAACAAGATTTAGTTATTGTTTATTTGCATACAAGGCTGCTATATCGGTAGCTGATAAAGCTGTTCCGTATAATCTGAACTGATCTATTGCACCGCCAAAATTTCCCATCCAGGTCTGACCAATATCAGCAGGTGTTTTACCCAGCGCATACATACCCGGACCGCCTACAACAATACCGGCAATCTGAGAGAGATCAACAACCCCGCCATTGTTATTAAATTTTCCAAAACCCACAGGCAGGTTTGTATAAGCCGCACCATCTATATACGTAGTGAGGGTTGAATTTGTTTCATCATAGCTAAACGCCAATTGATGCCATTGGCCATCCAGCACTTTGGGTAATCGTTTAACTCCTGTAAATTCAAACCATTGGTCATTTAAATAAAGCTTTGCAGCAGCTGAGTCGGTGCTGCTGGGGTTACCCGCATCTTCAAACTCCAGAAACACATCCTGAGCAGTCCATATGTCTTTTGTGGTAGCTATACCAAATGCAAATGAAGTTCCTTTACCAGCTGCATTAGGCCCGGCTTTCTTTAGCCAAAAAGCAATTGTAAAGCTGGTAACGGCTTTAAAGTCATTGGCAGAAGGATAAACGATATACCCGGTTGCATCGGCCGACATCGCTTTTCCTGAAACACCATCTACATAGGTAACATTATTATCTGTTCCGAAATTAGCGCGGATGCTGTCTACATTGGTATTTTCGTAAGCTGCGAAAAATTTAAGCGGGCCGCCCGGAGGGTTGGCATCTTTTGGATAATCACCCAGGGCCGGGCGGTTCATCTTCTGGCAGGCTGTGGTTGCCCCGATAATAGTCAGGAGCAGGAGTGCATTCCGGACCAGTTTATTCTTGATGTTCATGATTGAAAATTTAATGATGGATACTTTTAAACAGCCTGCCTGTTCCCGCAGCCAGGCTGTTTATTTATTTATTACCACTCTGGGTTTTGTACTAATACGCCGCCCGACAAATCCAGCGCGGGTTGCGGTATGGGATAAAACCGGCAACGGTTGGTATACCCTAATCCACCCAATACGCTTTGGGCATCACCCCAGCGCACGAGATCGTAAAAGCGGTAACCTTCCATAGCAAACTCCCACCTTCTTTCATTTTTTATAGACGTTCTCATGGAAGCCTGGTCAGTAAAAGGAACGGTAGGAACAATGCTGCGTCCGGCACCGAGGTTACCACTGGCCCTGTTCCGGATAAGTTCCAGCATGGCAGCAGCGGTTGCCCCATCTCCTTTCTCATTTGATGCTTCTGCCAGCATTAATAACACATCCGCATAGCGTAAAATCCGGTGGTTTATCCATGGAGCACCTCCGCTTCCGTTTATGAAACCTGTAAATTCACGCATGGCCGGATCTGAGTATAATTTTTTGTTCCAGTATTTTCTGGCTATACCACCATTGCCTTCATTTGCATCGTAAATAGGCAGGGTTGCACCATAACCTCCCTGATCTGTACCTCCGTCGGACTGACCGGAATACAAAATAGTAGCCGCCTTGCGGGGATCGGTATTGTCCCAGGCATCCACCAGATGCTGAGTAGGCGTATTCCAACCCCAGCCCAGGTTCCATTCAAGAGGTGCACCGCCCTGGCGAACGTTTTGACAGGTTCCCCAGTTTGTACCGTAATCCACATCACTATTGTTTGAAGCGCCCTTAGCATCCCATGCCTGCATTTCAAAAATGGATTCCGGACCGTTTTTACCAGCGCCATTCAGACCATCTTTCCAGATATCTGTGAATTTGGGGCTTAATGAATACTGACCAGCGTTAATCACCACATTGCAATATTTTATAACCGAATCCCATTTCTGGCGGAATAAAAAGGTTTGTGCCCAAAGGGTTTCTGCTGCTCCCTTCGTTAACCTTCCATTATATCCTGTTCCGTATTCTGAACTGTTAAGTGGTAAATATTGCTCCGCAACCCTTAAATTGGAATCAATAAACGCATAAATCGTATCTGCGGAAGATTTGGGCCGGATGGCATCAGAAGGTTTGATTACTTTAAAATTGACCAAAGGCACATCCCCGTAAGTTTTAACCAATTCAAAATAAGAGAAAGCTCTGAAAAAACAGGCTTCACCAACATTCCGCAGGGAAGCATCATCCTTAACATTTAATTCAACTGCATCACTTACTTCCTTATTGGCCAGGTTGATCATAGTATAATGATCGTTCCAATAGGAATTGGGCGCCCAGTCGTCTTTAGAGTAATTGAAATTTTCAAACTCTGCATTGATTTCGGCTCCATCCGTTTGACTACTTCCTTTTTCCGCATCATCATCGCGGATACTGTGAAAATCTAACCAGGGTAAAACGGAAAAACCGGCATAGGTTTTAAGCGTATAATAGAGACCAAAACTCTGTCCCTCCAATGTGCCCTGATGCAAATCATCCAATGTGGCAATAAGCGGTTTGCGATCCAGAAATTTCTTACATCCAAAAACCGAGATAAGCATTGGAGTGATAACCATCAAACTCCAAAACAAGGTTTTATTTTTTTTCATACCAGTGAATTTAATTTTTTAGAAAGTTACATTCAGGCCAATCGTACTTACAGCGGGTATGGCACCTCCCCCATTATCATATCCAAACGAAGTAGCATCTCCGCCGTATTCTGGTGTATATCCTAAATTATGCTTCCAGGTTTTCGGATTCTGGAAATTTAGGAAAATCCGCAAATCCTTGATACTGGCTCTGGCCAGCATAGCTTTTTTAAAACTATAAGCGATTTGAATATTCCTGATCCTGACGTAACTGCCATCTTCGATATTATAGGTGGAACCATTATAGTTAAACCGATCGGCCTGGCTTATGATAGGCACCCAGTTTGAAGTGCCCGGACCATGCCATCTGCCTATTTTTTCAGCAGCGTAATTTACTCTCTGGAAAGGGGATTCCAGGGAACCCCAGGTTCTGAAAATGCTGTTTCCATAAACACCGCCTATATCAATTCCGAGGCTAAGTCCTTTATAATTCAGCGTTACAGAGCCGCCATAGGTAAATTTTGGAGACGGGTCACCGATCTTGGTGCGGTCATCTGAGGTAATTCTTCCATCAGGGCCTTTTCCGCCAGGACCACTGATGTCCTTAAATTTAAAATCGCCGGGTCTGTAAGCCCCGATTGCGGATGCATTGGGGGAACTCAATATATCATTATAACTTTGATAAAGACCATCAACCACGTAACCATAAAAGAAGCCTACCGGCATTCCCGGTTCGGTTAAACTTACCGCGCTGTTGTTATTCTGACTTCCTCTGAAGATCTGACCATTTGGAAGATCGGGACTCAGGCTCAGCACTTCATTTTTATAAAAAGTTATGTTGCCGCTAATGTCCAGAGAAAAATCCTGGGAAAAAGTTTGAAGCCAGGTAGCAGAAAATTCTTCACCCCAGTTTCTTAAACTACCCGCATTGGTTAATCTGTCTTTGAAACCAAGGGCTGAACTATTTATATAGGTCATCAGGTTCTCTGTGGTCTTATTGAAATAATTGGCTTCAACATGCAGCCGGTTTTGAAAAGCACTCAGTTCAATACCAACTTCCTGGGCATGCACGCTTTCCCATTTCAGGTTAGGGTCCACAAAATACTTTTCATCCGCCGCAGTATATACGTGCGTTCCAAAAACAGCACTTGATCCTGCGTTTAAGGTCGGATAAAAAGGATAATTCAGCGGTGAACCATCACTGCTGTTATAAGCGCTCTGATTTCCCAAAACACCAATGGATCCTTTCAGCTTCAGGAAATCAAATAGGTGTTGCTGCGCCATAAATTCTTCCCTGCTTATATCCCAGGCAGCGCCAACCGCCCAGAAGTTTTGATACCGGTTTGCCGGAGAAATTTGAGAAGACCCATCCCGTCGGTAAGACCCATTTAGAAAATACTTGTCTTTGTAATTATATAGCACCCTTCCTAAAGCGGAAACGGTGCTGTATTCATTTTGGCTTGAACTGGCCGTCATGGTTGTCAGGTCCTGAAACCCACTGCTGATATACCAAAACCTGGGGTCGTTGGGAATTGGAAGAGATGTTACATCTCCGCCCTGACTGGCCTTACCCGTTCTGTTGAAATTACTGAAATAATAAGTGGTGAATCCGGCTGTTGCGGTAATATTATGATCACCAAAGCTTTTCTTAAAAGTCAGGATATAATCCTGCTGGAATTTTTTCCAGTTCTGATCATCTTCCTGAACTTTTGTTTTCGAATTGTATAGATAAGGGGTATTGTCAACCGGATTGTATGCTTCGTATAGCGGTGTGTATTGACGTTTGTTCACCGTACTCAAATCCGCATACCAGGTGGAACGGAAATTAAAATATTTCAGAAAGTTGACTTCCGCATAAACACTCCCTACAGACCGGTATTCAATATCAATGGTTTTATCCCATTCGTTTTCCAGTTGAAGCAGCGGGTTCACCACGCCGGAAGTCTGGAGACCCGTATTCAGACCGGAATATAAATTGGAAGTAATCGAATCCGTTCCGTATGGATTTTTTATACGAAAAGGTTTGGTGCCGGAAGATACCAGAGGCACCACTTTACGTGCGTCATCTAAAACGCTGCTGGCAT
>JAYVXJ010000547.1:0-1553 GCA_043785285.1 Chitinophagaceae bacterium | reverse complement strand
GCCTTTTCAGGCCGTTCTATGGGCGGCCATGTTCAACTTTATCGCTTTTTTCATTTCAAAATACCTGATCGGAGAATTTAAAATCGGGAACACCATCGCCACTTCCGTACATCGGGAATTTATTACCCTCGAAGTGATCTTCTCCGGCCTGATCGGCGCCATCGCGTGGAACCTGCTTACCTGGTGGTTTGGGATTCCTTCCAGTTCTTCGCATACGCTGATTGGCGGATTTATTGGCGCCGCACTTGCTCATGCCGGCGCCATCAGCAAAAACGGTATTGATGTGATTAATTACGCAAAAGTAATCCCAACCTTCCTGTTCATATTTCTGGCACCTGTTATCGGAATGATCATCGCGCTTGTCATCACCATTTCCATCGTCAATATCTGCCGCCGCGCCCATCCCTACCGCGCGGATAAATGGTTTCGCCGCTTACAATTGGTTTCCTCCGCATTATTCAGTCTTGGCCACGGTGGTAATGATGCACAAAAAGTAATGGGCATCATCGGGGCGGCCATGATCTTTTACCAGCATGGAAAGGGCACCGATATTACTTTCGGGCAATTTGTGGATCAGAATATGTGGGTTCCGCTGGCCAGCTTTACCTGCATCGCACTGGGTACACTCAGCGGCGGGTGGAAAATTGTAAAAACCATGGGAACCCGCATCACCAAAGTTACCCCGCTGGAAGGAGTAAGTGCAGAAACAGCTGGTGCTATTACCCTTTTCATTACCGAAAAACTCGGCATTCCGGTAAGTACCACGCATACCATTGCAGGATCCATCATTGGTGTTGGCGCCACAAAAAGACTCTCCGCCGTGCGTTGGGGGGTCACCATCAACCTGCTCTGGGCATGGATCCTGACCATTCCCGTTAGCGCCCTTTTCTCTGCCATTGTTTATTATATTTTTGTACTTATAAGGAAATAAAATTGGTTGACCGTTGACCGCCTTTAAGTGCGAATTCGCACCTGACATCCGCCAACCGTCAACGGTCAACCGTCAACTAATACTATTCTCCCTTTTCAATTCTCCAACTCCTCGTATATGCCTTTTTTTGGGTACTTTGAGCCGGTTTTAAAACAGGTACTTTCATGAAAGGAATTATTCTGGCAGGTGGATCAGGTACGCGCTTACATCCGATTACTTTTGCTATCAGCAAACAGATTATACCGGTATACGATAAGCCTATGATCTATTATCCCCTGTCTACCGTAATGATGGCCGGAATCCGGGAAATCCTGATCATTTCAACTCCCCACGACCTCCCGCTCTTCATTAAATTATTTGGAGATGGCTCCCGGTACGGTTTGAAAATCACGTATGCCGAGCAACCCCAGCCTAACGGTCTCGCACAGGCTTTTGTAATCGGAGCTGAATTTATCGGGAAAGAGAGTGTGGCACTGGTGCTCGGCGATAATATTTTTTACGGTACCGGACTCGGTGATCAGCTTTCGGCAAACACCAATCCGGATGGCGGTATTGTATATGCTTACCATGTGAGTGACCCGGAACGCTATGGCGTGGTGGAATTCGATGCACAGATGAATGC
>JAYVXJ010000546.1:0-1553 GCA_043785285.1 Chitinophagaceae bacterium | reverse complement strand
CAGCCGAGGTTGACGGGATCAGATTTGATGGTATTGACATCGGGCTTTTCGATCCCCATTTCGATATCGATAGTTCGGATGACGGTATCAAAAAGCTGGCTGATAAAGTATCGGCGCTTAAGCTGGATATTGGCAGCGTTGTGGCGCCGATCTGGCCGCCGGCAGGGGGCTCCGCCATGGGTACTAAAGAAGCACGTGCCCAATTTATTAGTCAGGTTCGTAAAAGTTGCCGGTTTGCAATGAAACTACGCGAATCAGGTGTTCGTCCGAACGGCGTTGTTCGCATTGATTCCGCAACGGATCCGGCAACATGGGCCGCTGACCCGGTAAATAACACGAAACTGATCGCTTCAACCTTCCGGGATGCCTGTGATGTAGCCGCAGAATATGGAGAGAAACTGGCGGCGGAAGGGGAGATCTGCTGGGGGGGAATGCAGAGCTGGAAAACGATGGTCGACACCCTGGAAGCAGTCGATCGTCCAAACATCGGCTTCCAGGCAGATATGGCCCATACCTTATTATATCTACTGGGCTATAATAGTCCTGAAGACAGGATCCTGCCTGCTGACTTCGATTGGAGCGACCGCAAAGCTTTATCAGAAGGACTAAGGACCCTGACCAATGTCCTTCGTCCATGGACCATCGATTTTCATGTGGCCCAAAACGACGGCACAGTTCACGGAACGGGATCGCATGATAAAACGGGCCGCCACTGCCTGGCCACGGATCCGAACGGGAAACTCGATATACCAAACGATGCCGGCTACTGGCTGCGCGGGGAAGACGGTAAACTCACGAAAGCGTTTAGGCATATCTGTTGGGACGGATGCATGTTCCCGAATGAAGTGATGGAGCAGCAAAAGACCTGGAATGATATTCTGTCGGCTATGATCAAAGTCCGGAGCTTACACGGTTGGTATGAAGCGGAATGAAACGGGTGTTCCGCAGAAAATAATGGCGGAGATGAAAATAGTTGAGTGTAAGTAAGTATTTAAAGCAATCTGAAGATGAAAAACAAGAAAGAACTCAGAATAGGACTCATAGGATGTGGTTTTATGGGCAGAACACATTCCAATGGCTATAAACGGGTGATTGATTTTTTTCCAACGCTGGCTTATGCGCCTGTATTGAAAGCCGTTTGTTCCCGCAACGCAGAGAAAGTAAGTTCATTTGCCGATCAGTGGGGGTATGAATCTACAGAAACAGATTGGAAGTTGCTGGTTGCACGTAATGATATTGATGCGGTGGATATCTGCACACCGAACGATTTTCATGCCGAAATTGCTATTGCTGTGGCGGAAGCAGGTAAAATGATCCTTTGTGAAAAACCCCTTGCCCGCAGCCTTTCCGAATCTCAACTCATGGTGGATGCAATTGAAAAAGCAGCTGTTAAAAATACGGTATGGTATAACTATCGTCGGTTACCGGCCGTCACCCTGGCCAAACAGATTGTGGATTCGGGTAAACTGGGTAGAATATTTCATTACAGATCCAGTTTTTTACAGGATTGGACCATTAATGCCAACCTGCCACAAGGTGGGGAAGGGTTATGG
>JAYVXJ010000545.1:0-1556 GCA_043785285.1 Chitinophagaceae bacterium | reverse complement strand
GATCATACAAAGGTATCTGCATTTCAGAAAGCAGGGTAAACACGATCACGATGCTGATGGTAAGCACAATGGGACCAATACCGTTTTCCGCAAATACCGATAAAAGAAAAGCCAGCGCAGCCACTGTGCTGAGGGCTACTGTTGCAAATGCGAAAGCCGCCAGGTATCTCCACAAGACATCATTTTGGCGAATGATTTCCAGCGAATCATTTCGGGCGATAAGCATATCATTGGTTCCGAAAAACAGAATACTCAATGCCAGTGAAATAAAGGCAAGCCAGATCAGTAAACCGGCAGTATAGATTACGGTGGCCAGAAATTTCATCAGCAGGAGATGCGTGCGACTTACCGGTTTACTCACGAGCAGTCGGAGCGTTCCCATATTCGCTTCTCCGGCAATGGAATCTCCGGCAACGAGGGCAATTAAAAGTGGAATATGGATCAGCAACAGGTTCAGGATGATAAAGCACACAAAATATCCATTCAGAATATGATCATAGGGAATTACGAGGGAATCTTTTAGTCCGCCTACCAGAAATTCAATATATGATTTGCCATCATATTTCAGCGCAGCCTGTATGATTATCACCATGGCAGCAATAGCTCCGAAACTGATGTAGGTCCGCGACTTCCGGAATATTTTAAATAATTCAATTTGTAAAAGGGGCCACATGTTGTTTACTTCCGGTTAGCGATAAAAAATAATCCTCCAGAGAATTTTTTGCCTGGAGTGATAAAACGTTTATATCCAGCTTAACCAGTTCGCGATTCAGATCCGGGATCTGATTTTTCGGTAGCTGGAAAATCAAGCTGGTAGACGTTTTATTGCGGAGATGAGCAGCCCAGGGAGTAGACTTTATAAGTTCTGTTGCTGATGGTGGATTGCTGACTTCCGCTTCCACAATGGATTTTGCCGGATCTACCAGCGCTGCAACCGCTCCTTCCACCATTTTTTTTCCTTTGTCGATGATGAGCATTCGGGTAGAGATTTGTTCGATCTCACTAAGCAGGTGCGAAGAAACGATAATGGTTTTTTGCAAATGACGGCTCAGATGCAGAATTAAATTACGCATATCGGCGATCCCCTGCGGATCCAGTCCGTTAGTGGGTTCATCCAGGATGATCAGGCGGGGATCATGAATCAGTGCAACAGCAATACCCAGTCTTTGTTTCATGCCCTGAGAATAGGTTCTTACCTTATCCCCGGCCCGGTCAGCAATGCCGACCATTTCCAGCTGGTTTACCAAATTCTTTTTAACGGCGCGGATCCCACTCATCCGTGCGAACAGGGATAGGTTTTCGTAACCCGTGAGGTATTTATAGAGATCCGGTTTTTCTATGACAGCCCCAATTTGTTGCAGGATCTTTCTTCTTTCGTTATGCAGGTTCATCCCAAATAATTCGATATCACCGGAAGATGGCGTAATCAGGGTGAGCAGCATCCGGATGGTGGTGGATTTCCCAGCACCGTTTTGTCCGAGGTACCCATATACGTCCCCTTCATTTACGGTAAAAGACAGGTCGTCCACCACCGTATTGCTCCGGAATTTTTTACT
>JAYVXJ010000544.1:0-5355 GCA_043785285.1 Chitinophagaceae bacterium | reverse complement strand
GGACAGGTCTCGCGGGTGCTTCCGCTGCTGCATCGATGGCTGAACTGGGGTATAAAGTAAAATCTTTCTGCTTTCAGGATTCCCCGCGCCGGGCACACAGCATTGCTGCACAGGGGGGAATCAATGCAGCAAAAAATTATCAGAACGACGGAGATAGTGTTTACCGGTTGTTTTATGAAACCATCAAAGGCGGTGATTACCGGTCACGTGAATCCAATGTGCACCGGCTTGCTGAGGTGAGTGCCAATATCATTGACCAGTGCGTGGCACAGGGCGTTCCGTTTGCCCGGGAATATGGAGGGCTGCTGAGTAACCGGTCTTTTGGTGGTACGCAGGTTCAAAGAACATTTTATGCAGCAGGACAAACCGGTCAGCAATTGCTTCTCGGCGCATATCAGGCCCTCGAAAGGCAGGTGGCGCTGGGCAATGTAACCGTATACGCTCGTCATGAAATGCAGGAACTGGTGCTGATCGATGGAAAAGCTCGCGGCATCATTACCCGTAATCTGCTAACAGGCGAACTGGAAAGACATTTCGGTCATACCGTTGTGCTTTGTTCCGGAGGATATGGGAATGTATTTTATCTTTCTACCAACGCCATGGGCTGTAATGCAACGGCCGTGTGGAAGGCGCATAAACACGGGGCTTACTTTGCGAATCCCTGTTACACACAAATTCATCCTACCTGCATACCTGTTTCGGGCGACTACCAGTCGAAGCTCACCCTGATGTCTGAATCCCTGCGCAATGATGGCCGTATCTGGGTTCCAAAAAAGCAACATGAAACGCGTAAGCCGAATGATATTCCTGAAGCCGAAAGGGATTACTATCTGGAAAGAAGGTATCCGGCATTCGGAAACCTGGTGCCGAGAGATGTTGCGAGCCGCGCCGCCAAAGAAAGATGCGATGCAGGCTATGGCGTCGGATCTTCCCGGCAGGCCGTATACCTGGATTTCGCAGATGCTATTCAGCGTTTTGGTCATGTGGTTTGTCATAAGGAAAGAGTAAGAAATGCTTCTGAAGAGCAGGTAAGAAAATTCGGAAAGGAAGTAGTGAAAGAAAAATATGGTAACCTCTTCGATATGTATGAAAAGATTACCGGAGAAAATCCTTACGAAGTACCTATGCGTATCTATCCGGCGATTCACTATACCATGGGGGGACTCTGGGTGGATTATGAACTGATGACCAGCATCCGGGGTTTATATTGTCTCGGCGAAGCCAATTTTTCCGATCACGGAGCGAACAGGCTTGGCGCCTCTGCCCTGATGCAGGGACTCGCTGATGGATATTTCGTGATTCCTTATACAATCGGAAACTATCTCGCCGATGAGATCCGCACGCCGGATATTCCGACGGATCATCCGGCTTTTATAGAAGCGGAAAAAGCAGTGGCCTCCCGCATGGATCTTTTGATGAATATCAATGGAACAAGAACCGTAGATCATTTTCATAAACTCCTGGGAAAGATCATGTGGGATAAATGCGGAATGGCGCGGAATGCGGCCGGACTGCAGGGAGCCATCGGTGAAATCCAGGAGCTCAAAAGAGCATTTTATCAGGATCTGAAAATTCCGGGTGATATTAAAGAGATGAACCCTGAACTGGATAAAGCAAACCGGGTGGCTGACTTTCTGGAATTGGGTGAACTGATGTGCATCGACGCGCTGAACCGGAATGAAAGCTGTGGCGGTCATTTCCGGGAAGAAATGCAAACTCCGGAAGGAGAAGCCAAACGGGATGATGAATATTTCAGTTTTGTTTCGGCATGGGAATATAAGGGAGAACATCAATGGGAGCTGCATAAGGAAGAACTGCATTTTGAAGTAGCGAAACCATCGCAGCGGAGCTATAAGTAATGTGGAAGCGAAAGTTTATACTGGTTAATCCTTTGCGAAAAGAGCGAAGGATATCAATTTGAAGAAAAATATAAGCGTAACCTGGAAGAAATTAGTAAGGTTTTATCTAAAATAATCACCTCTGCAAAACAAATTTGAAATCGAAATGCATTTACACATTCTCCATTTACATATTTACACATTAACACATGGATCACTATAGCATGAACCTGACGCTGAAAGTGTGGCGTCAGAAAAATAGTAGTACTGCCGGTAAGTTCGAAACTTATAAAGTGGAAAATATTTCTTCAGAGATGTCATTTCTGGAAATGATAGATGTGCTGAATGAGCGGCTGATAATAGAAGGTCAGGACCCCATTGCTTTTGATCACGATTGCCGGGAAGGCATTTGCGGGGCCTGTTCGATGTATATCGACGGACGCCCGCATGGTCCCTGGCTTGCCAATACTACCTGTCAGCTCCACATGCGGGCGTATAAAGACGGTGACAGTATCACCATTGAACCCTGGCGAACCAACGTATTTCCTGTAATCAAAGACCTGATTGTGGACCGCTCCGCATTTGACCGGATCATCCAGGCTGGAGGATACATTTCGGTGAATACCGGAAACGCACAGGATGCCAACTGTCTGCCGATAGAAAAGGATCTCGCAGACGCTTCTTTTGCCGCAGCAGCATGCATCGGCTGCGGAGCCTGTGTGGCAGCCTGTAAAAACAGTTCACCCATGCTTTTTGTTTCCGCAAAGGTTTCTCATCTGGCATTGCTTCCCCAAGGCGGACCAGAAAGAAAATCCCGCGCACACGCTATGCTCGCTCAGATGGATAAAGAAGGTTTTGGAAGCTGTACCAATACCCAGGCCTGTGAAGCGGTTTGCCCCAAAGAAATCTCCATGACCAGTATTGCTATGCTGAATTCGGAATATATTTTGGCAGGGTTAAGTGAGAGAAACTGATTGGTTGACGGATGACGGTTGACCAATTTCAAGTGCGAATTCAAACCTAAAGGCCGTCAACCGTCAACCAAACCCTAAGCGTTCTTAGCAAACAAACCAACACTCCCCCCAACCCAATCCTGATCTTTATTATACCGGACACCAATCATCTTTCCCTTACTTAACCTGGCCAGGTTGATCGCCGCTTTGGGTCTTTCTGCTCCTTCCGGCCACAGGTACATGATCCTGATCTCCACTTTGGCAGGCATATCTGGCGTTTGAATAACCGGTGCATAATTCACTTTACGTTGAAGGATCCAGTTCTGGGGATCCTTGATGGAAACGATATCTTCTTTTTGCACATCGATGATCACGCCTTGCCCCGCAAAAGAAAAAAGGGGCTTTAGTACATAGTTCTCCAGATCCTGTGGAATTTGGGCTACCTGATCCAGGAAAAAAGTTTTTGGAACAAATTGATGGCGGAGGAAAGGCAGCGTGTGCTTGGAAATACGGTAGAACCAGTTGGGGTGCGGAACCCATTGCACATCCCAATCCTGCTGTAAGGAAATAGGCGATCCGAGCTTATCCTGCTGGGCATGCAGGTCGTCGAAAATAATCCGGTTATATATGCGTTCAACCCGGGTTTTCTTTTTCGTTTGATCATTGACGTAATACAACTGATTTCCTTCCGGAATCAAATCCGTAATACAAACCGGCTGAATGCCCAGATAGTCACGGGTACAATAAAAATCAATCCGGGTTTTCTGCTCGTGTGGTTTTATTTCCAGTAATATAACATGCTCCGGAGCGGAATTTCCAAGGATTACCTTTTTCAGTTCTTCCAGGTAAGTTTCCCGGGTATACCCATTGAGGAAAGGGGAATAATCTGCCGGCAACGAAAAATGATTCCGGAGAATATCCGGATAGTATACCTGAAATGCATAAAGTGTTGGAAATCCCTGCATCTCGATAAGTTGAGGCTCCAGTTCCTGCTGTTCATTCATACAAACCCCAAAATCAAATGCAATAAAAGAACAGGATGATTCATCGCCCGGAACAAAGTCACCGGAAGGAATGGCTTTTTCGCTTTGCTGCTTAAAGCCGGCCGCTGAAATGAGATCAATAATAGATTCACAGGCGCTGATCATTTTATCCCGGAAAGGGGCTGGAATAAAAACCGGCGTTTCGGCAACACGAAAATCAATACTGCCAGGATGTTTTGCATTCAGGTCTTTCAGAAAAGCTTCATACTTTGCTGCAGTAAAGGCCTCATTATATGATTTACGCAGTTGGGGGATCATGATTTTTTCTATGCGGGATCAGCTTCTGCCGCTGGCGATATTCAGGAAATTCGGAATCACCTTCGAATACGTATTACGTATTTTATCCGGATCATTCAAGTGTTGAATCATGCTCTTCCATTTTTCTTCTCCATAACCTTCAATCACCGTTTTCTTTTTATCCTCTCTTTGCAGGTACATACTCATGCCCAATGGGTCGGCTTCCGGATGAAATTGAGTGCCCAGCATATAATCATTGAACCGGATCGCCATGATGGCTCTTTCCAAAGGAACATGAAGCCTTTCTTTTTCAATAGCCAGAATGCTGGCCCCTTTCTTCCGCATATCTGACCGGTCTTCTTCAATCACCTGGAAATCGCGGCTATCCACGGCATAAAACGGATCTTTCAATCCGCTGAATACGGCTTCCTTTTTTCCTTCTGCTTTCATATGCATGGGAAAGACACCGAATGCTGTGGATCGTCTCCGGGTTACTTTACCGGTTTTGAAAAACCGGCACGCGAGTTGGAAGGAATGACAGATAAACAAAATATATTTTTTATCGGATTCATTAGCAACAAGGTTATGTTTTACCAATCCGTGCAGCCAGTCCATGTATTTATTATCCCAGTTGAGGCCTTCACTTTCCAGCGGACTACCCGGGCCGCCAGTGGATAAATAAACAACATAAGAAAGATCAGGAAATTCTTCCCGTATCCGCACGTCAAATATCCTGGACTCTACAGGTAAACCAGTAGCCTTACTATATTCCTGTAAAAGTTGTTGTATGCAACGCATACCTTCGTTAGGGCGGCCTTCATAAAGATCAAGAATAGCCACACGGAGGGGTTTAGTCATCTTGCAAAATTACTCTAAAATCAGGTGTTATGCCTTCATCCAGAAAAAGTTCAGACCGGCTCGCTGAAAAATTTGAGCCCCGCGTAGAGTTAGCAGGAAGTGCCAGAAAAATCCCGCCTGGAAATAATACCGGCAACACCCTGCTCAATGAAGTGATTGAAGTAACCGTTATGCTGCGGAGAAAAATATCCATCAACAACTACGTAAAAGGAATAGGAACAGGAAAACAAAAACCCATCAGCCGCGAAGAATATAATCGTCGTTTCGGTGCATCTGCGGAAGACGTTCAGCTGGTCAGGGAATTTGCGCAGTACCACGACCTCACCGTAATACAGACTTCGTTGCCGAAAAGAACGGTTATTCTAAAAGGAACTGTTCAGCAATTCAGCGGCGCTTTTGGAGTTTATCTGGCCAATTTTGTTCCGG
>JAYVXJ010000543.1:0-5357 GCA_043785285.1 Chitinophagaceae bacterium | reverse complement strand
AGGGTGTTATTCAGCCAGAAAGAATCAATGGGACCACTGACATCGCGATTTCCGTAACCCAGGGAATCAATCCAGTGTTTCATGGTATCGCGGCCGATACGCCGGGCCACTTCCTGAAAATAAGGAACAGCAGAAACGGCAAATGCTTCTTTCATGCTGAGGTCTTTGTTCCAATCCGGGTTATTACGGGTTACCCCATCCCATTTGATCACCATATTTTCATCGCTGATCTTACCGGTCTGAATGCCGATCAGCGAATTCACGATCTTAAAAGTGGATGCAGGTGTAAAGGAACTGTCCCGGAAGCGGCTCAGATTATAAACAGTGAAATCATTCTGCGAGTTGTTGAACAGGGCAAAGCAGCCGGTTACGCCGGCAGAATCGAAATACGGTTTCAGGCTGTCGTCTTCTTTCATATTATTGGTTTTGCAACTCATCAGCAGGAAGGGAATCAGCGCTGAAATCAGAAACCGGGTCATAGTAAAATTTCGGCAAAAATAAGAAGGTAAGAACGAACGGGATATTAGTTATATTTAAAGTGAAATTTTTATATGTTGACAAAAGCGGATATCGAGAACTATTTTATTGCGGAAAAGCACGAAAGTCTGCTTTTTCTGATCGTCGGACTGGCCGCTATTGTACTGGCCTTGATTTTCTATTTTGGAGTGAAAACGCAGGTCAGCAGAGGAGCCGCTATTCCGCTGTTGGTATTCGGACTGATGCAGGCCATCGCAGGCTATACCGTGTGCCAGCGCAGCGACGACCAACGCATCAATCAGGTATATGCTTATGATATGAATCCCGGCCAGTTGAAATCGGGAGAACTTATACGGATGGAAAAAGTAAACCGCAATTTCAATATCTATCGCTGGATCGAAATCGGATGCGTAATAGCAGGTATTATACTTATCCTTGTTTTCCGGAACGATCCCACCAAACTTTTCTGGGTAGGCCTGGGTATTGCACTTTCCATTATGGCTGCTGAATTATTAGTAGCGGATTTTATTGCTGAAAAACGAGCCCTTCACTATACGAATCTGTTGGAAAGTTTTTCTGGCAAAACGGAGATAAATTTGTGAAGAGGTTGACCGTTCCCGCATTCGTATAATGCTTCACCACATCCTCCAGCACCGCATCAATTTCTTCCAAAGAATTTTTCTGCACCAGTTGGTTCCGGAATTCTTTGATATAAGGGAAGCCGCTGAGGTAATTGCTGTAATGCCGGCGCATTTCCAAAATGCCCAACACGTTTCCTTTCCATTCAACGGAGCGGTACAGGTGTTGCCGGATGGCATCCACCCGTTGTTCAATGGGAGGAGGTTCAAGCAGTGTACCGGTTTGAAGAAAATGTTTTATTTCATTAAAAATCCAGGGATAACCGATCGCAGCGCGGCCAATCATAATCCCGTCCACTCCATAGCGATTCTTATATTCCAGCGCTTTTTCCGGAGAATCAATATCGCCGTTGCCGAAGATGGGAATGTGTATCCGGGGATTATTTTTAACGCGGGCGATCAGCTGCCAGTCGGCCTCCCCTTTATATAGTTGCGCGCGTGTTCTTCCGTGAATCGTCAGGGCGCTGATGCCTTCATCCTGCAGTCGTTCGGCTACTTCTTCAATATTTTTAGATTGATCGTCCCAGCCCAGACGGGTTTTAACCGTTACGGGAAGCCTCGTGGATTGCTTCACAGCACGGGTAAGTCGCACCATAGCCTCCATATCTTTAAGCACTGCTGCTCCGGCTCCTTTACAAACCACTTTTTTTACCGGACAACCGAAGTTGATATCCACCAGATCCGGATTAGTAGCGTCAATGATCCGGGCACTAAGGCCCATGGCTTCTTCATCGCCCCCAAACAACTGGATGCCAAAAGGCCGCTCATATTCAAAAAAGTCAAGTTTCTGTTTGCTTTTGATGGCATCCCGGATCAGGCCTTCGCTGGAAATAAATTCACTATACATCAAGTCCGCCCCATATTGCTTGCACACATAACGGAAAGGCGGATCGCTCACATCCTCCATGGGCGCCAGCAACAGGGGAAAATCCGGTAATACTATGTTTCCGATCTTGATTGCCATCCGTAAATTTTGGGGAAAATCACAAATACCGTTGATCCTGCTCCCGCCATGCTTTAAATTGATGCGGTCTTGCTTAATTTCGCACAGCTTTCTCAGGACAAAGATAATTATTTAACCAGAAGCAGGAAGTTTTACGCATGAACACCTATCTCAGAAATAAACCCGCCTGGGTACAATTGATCATTTTCGGGGGATTAACCGGGGGAATCCTGTTTTTAGTAATGACAATCGGTATATCCACGGTGGCTCAAGCCAATAACCTGACCATAACGCAGATCGCTTCCATGAAGCCGGAAGATTATGCCAGGCCCGAGCTGGCCGGAGTGGTTCGCGGATTGCTCGTAGTACAGTTTTTCGGGATATTCCTCCTGCCTTCGCTCATTTTCGCCTACCTGGCGGACCCGCATCCGCTGGCTTTTGCCGGGCTAAAGGCACCAGATAAAAAGTCTTTTATATTATGGGGTATCCTGATTATTGTTTTGGCCTTTTTTACGGTGGAATGGCTTTCCCTGGTAAACCAGGAATTGGTAACCCGCTTATTGGGGAAATCTGCGAGACAATGGGTTGAAAAAGGAGAATCGGAAACAGACAATACGCTGAAGAATATATTGAACATGAAGAATATGGGGGACCTGCTGGAATCCGTTTTACTGGTCGGCGTATTGGCAGCCGTGGGGGAAGAACTTTTTTTCCGGGGAATTCTGCAAAGACTGTTTATTCAGATTTTTAAAAGTGCATGGCCCGGAATTATTTTCACGGCAGCTGTATTTTCTGCTTTTCACGGACAATTTATGGGTTTTCTTCCCCGCATGATCCTGGGGATCATCCTGGGGGCATTATATTGGTATAGTGGAAGTATTATCCCCGCCATGGCCGGGCATTTTATTTTTAACAGTGGCCAACTGCTCCTGGTCTATTTTAAAGTGGCTGATATAGATTCTAAAAACGTTTCCAATGTTTTTATCAGCGCAGTGGGCATCGGTTCGCTGGCCCTGGTTATTTTTTTACTTAATTACCTGAGGAAGAATTCCCAGACTACGTATGCAAAGATTTATCCACCAGTGGTAGAAACGACTCCGTTTGATGAGGATGATCATGTTGACGGCTGATCAATTTCCATATACCATCAACCGATAATTCCCTCATTTCCGTACCTTCACCCTATGGCTCTTCAAGCAGTCAACTTCAGAATCCGCGCGCTGACATCACTGGTGTTTGTGGCCGTGATGGGGGTTGGATTGCTTTGGAACGAATGGAGTTTTTTTATACTTTTTTCCATCATTCATTTCGGCTGTTGGTACGAATACCAAAAATTGTTATCAAAAATAGATCCCGCCTATCAGGAGATCAGCGCTTTTCAAAAATACGGGGTCGTGATTGCCGGATGGTGCATCATGATGTATTGCAGTAAGGAGGGCTTTGGCTCAGAAAACTTTTCGATGCACAATGCGGGACTTTATGGCTGCATAATTTTTCTCTTTATTCTACCGGTAACAGAAATATTGTACGTTCGCAAGCCCCACCTGCGCAATATGGGCTACTCGGCCATCGGGCTGATTTATATTTCGCTTAGTCTGGGTTTGCTGTTGAACCTCCGCACGTTTTATCCCGGGCATGCCCTGGATATGGTAAACAAAATACTCGTCATCATGATCATCCTGAGTTTATGGGTGAATGATACCATGGCTTACCTGGTGGGTTCCCTGATCGGCAAAACACCCCTCACTAAAATTTCTCCTAAAAAGACCTGGGAAGGAACCATCGGTGGTATTCTTTTCTCTATCGTCGTTATGGGTGTTGTCGGCTATTTTATGAGCAGTGGCCTTGAAATGAAAACGGTTGTTCAATGGATGATCGTTGCGGCCATTGCTTCCATTACCGGAACTTTTGGGGATCTGCTGCAAAGCAAACTGAAACGGATGGCGAACGTAAAGGACAGTGGCCAGATTATGCCGGGTCATGGCGGGTTTCTCGACCGGTTTGACTCCCTTCTTTTTGCCACGCCATTCATTTGGCTTTACATTGTTATGTTTGCATAATTAATAAACGGGAACCTTACTACTACCTCCATGACCATCCACAAAGAAGGATATAAGACCATTGCCATCTGTACGATTGTATTTGCCGTGTTGAACCTGGTTTCCTTTTATTTTATCAGTTTTTATCAACCCTGGCTGAGCTGGATAATTTTTATCATCAGCGTGGCCATCCTGCTTTTCATCATTTCTTTTTTCCGGGTCCCGTCCCGTAAGCTCACGGTGAACGATAATTATATTGTTTGTCCGGCCGACGGAAAAGTAGTGGTCATTGAAGAGATCGCCGATGTAGAATATTTTCACGACCGTCGCATCCAGGTTTCTATTTTTATGAGCCCCGCTAATGTACACCGGAATGTAAATGCCGTTGGAGGGGAAGTGATTTATAGTCAGTATCACAAAGGGAAATACCTGGTCGCCTGGAATCCCAAATCTTCTACGGAAAACGAAAGGCATAGCGTGGTGGTTGAAAACGACAAGGGTGAAATTATGGTCAGGCAAATTGCCGGTGCTGTCGCCAGGCGCATCATCAATTACCTTTCTGTGGGTCAGCAGGTAAAGCAAAGTGAAGAGATGGGCTTTATTAAATTCGGATCTCGTGTTGATGTATTACTTCCTCTCGGAATTGCATTGAGCGTGACGCTTAATCAGGTAGTGCGGGGCGGTGTTACCGTGCTGGCGGAATGGTAATCTTTAAAAAATAGTCTCCAATTCTTTGAGCGAAGTCACCGTATACGTTGCTTTTACCGGTTCCGGATTGTTTATATGATTTACATATACCTGATCGATGCCGGCATTGATGGCGCCCAGAATATCTACTTCCGGCGTGTCGCCAATCATGATGCTTTCTGCTTTACCCGCGCCGGTTTTTAACAAAGCATATTCAAAAATTTCTGCATGCGGTTTCAGGCTGTTCGAACCCTCCGATGTAATCACTTCCTGAAAAAAAGCATCTATCCCGGCACTCTTCAGCTTATGATGTTGTGTTTTTTCGAATCCGTTGGTGATGAGGTGAAGCTGATAATTTTTTGCCCTGAGGTAGTGGAGAATTGGCACGGTATCCGGAAACAAAAGGGTTTTGGTGGGCAGGATTTCCAGAAAAGCATTCCCCATTTTCCGCGCGAGCACATCGTCGCCGATTTTGAAATCCAGCAACACAAGTGCCATGCGTTTCCACCGGAGCTCATCCACTTTTATCTGCCCATTCCGGTATTTGTCCCAGAGCCGGTTGTTATGCGCCAG
>JAYVXJ010000542.1:0-1557 GCA_043785285.1 Chitinophagaceae bacterium | reverse complement strand
GCTTACCGGATCATAGCCGTGAAGGGCGCCTTCGCCGGTTTTAAAAATAAAGGACGACTGGGATTTCGCTATAATCAGGGATAAGCAGGCAAATACCGGTAAGACGAATTTTTTGTTCATATTTTTTTTCAAAAATGACATGAATATAGTTTCTAAATAGTCGGCTTCATGACATTGCCAGAGTTATTTAAATTTAGAGGTATTTGATTTATGGATTTGAGTCGGAACAATTCAACTCAAATGATATTTAAGGAGAGTGAAGCGGCCTCGCCAGGACTACGATCTTCCTCTGAAAGCCTTGCTGGGACTTCATTTCAAAGCGATTACAACAATTTGACCAATTATCTGGAAAAATTGAAAGCGAATTGAACGAGCAGAATATCGCATAATGCGGAGCATATCTCATTCGATGGATAACGTTTATTAAAGGAAGCCTATCCCGGGAAATTCGGGATCTTCAGAACCCGTCAAAATGAGTTTGTAAAAGTAAGGAGCATATGACTAGGTGGGAAGGCAACCATTTTCTTCTTTTCATATGGTTCAATATCCATCACCCATTTTCTAGCAACAGACACCTTTTCGAGCCATTCACCCACCTCAGCCAGATTGATTTTCTTTTTATACCCTTTTCACCATTTTATTTTTATCCCCCCATTTATGGTAATGCCTTCCAAGGGTGTATAAATATCCTTAAATACCGGATTGTCAAAAGTTCCTGTATAAATTGAACCCCATTTTGTTTGTCGTACGTCATTCAGGTCTTCACTATTAATGAAAAGCGAAAAATGTTTCCAGCTTCTTTCTACCAAAGCTCCGAAAATCCAGTAACTTTTCCCTAAACTTCCATCATTCAGTTGTTGTGTGCCCGTGTAATAAGATTCAAGTGCAATCCGCAATTTTTCTTCAATCTCGTACACCAGGTCAAAATGTAACCGGTGATGTGGTGCGAGTGGGTACCAGGATTTAATCCCATTGAAATGATTCTCGGCAACAGTATACGAATATCCGGTAAAAAACTTGATCCTGCCCAGTGTTAGCCGCAGGCTTAATTCTCCTCCTTTTGAATCAGTATAACCAGCTTCATTCGTAAATTGTCCTTGTCCGGATACCATAGTTGTCAGGACGAGGGGGTTATTAATACGTGTATAAAATAGCAACGGATTGATAGTCAATTTAAGTTCATCAATGGAGGCGCGGTAGGTAAAATCAAAGCTTCCACCGATAGATTTTTCATATTGAATATTTGACGGGTTTATCGGAAGTATACCTTTAAACTCACGTTCTTCACTTTCCTCAGTAAAAATGGTAGGTATTTTATAACCAAGCCCTGCCCCCATACGGGAAGTCAGATTATCATTCAAGTGGGCTAACAAGGACAATCGGGGAAGCAAAACAAAACCAAAGGGATGGGTGTAGTCGACTCTTATCCCACTTTCTATACTGATAAATTTGGTGACAGACCATGTATTTTGAACGAATGTGCCGATGGTATTATGCTGATAATCCCGTGTACTATCCTGCACATGAATTGACTCAGAGAAATTGTCAGTATATAAA
>JAYVXJ010000541.1:0-5361 GCA_043785285.1 Chitinophagaceae bacterium | reverse complement strand
GATAAGTGTTTTTAATTTTTGATTTATCCAGTAAAGAATAGGCCGGCCTTTTTGCGGCTGTCGGATAACCGGAACTTTCTACCGGAATAACGGTACAGGAACTTCCGGTTATTTTTTTTATTTCCAGCGCAAAGGCATACCAACTGGTTTCCCCCTCATTGCTATAATGATAAATCCCCGGAATAAATTTTTCTGCAGAAAGAATATCCAATAGGGCTTTGGCCAGATCCGCAGCATAGGTAGGTGATCCTGTCTGATCGCTGACAACCGAAATGGATTCCCGCGTTTTCAGGAGGCGGATCATGGTTTTTACAAAATTATTTCCGAAGGCAGAATACAACCAGGAAGTGCGTATGACCAGGGTTTGCGGATTATTCGCCATTGCCGAGTGCTCTCCCTGTAATTTGGATGCGCCGTAAATATTTACCGGATTGGTATCAGCATCTTCGCTGAGGGGTTCGGAAGAATGACCGTCAAATACATAATCCGTCGAAATCTGAATCAGCTTTCCGGCATTTTTTGATAGTAATCCGGCAAGGATCCCCGGTGCTTCTCCATTTATCTTAAATACATTTTCCGGATCAGATTCGGCTTTGTCCACGCCGGTATAAGCGGCACAGTTAATCAGACAGTCAACCGGATGGCTGTTCAGATAGTCCTCCATTTTTTTCGCATCATCCAGGGGAAATGTTTCCCGCGAAAGAAACAGGAACCGGAACGGAGGATATAACGGCGCCAGTATCGCCAGTTCTCTGCCCAGCTGCCCGTTCATGCCGGTTACGGCAACTGTATATGGAATACCTGCCTGCATGCTATACGATGTATTTGAAAATCGTGATGGCCTGATTAAAATCCGGCAACCTGGCGTCTTTCTCTGAAATGAGCGCTTTATCGGGCGGAATCTTCCAGTCGATATTTAAATGCGGATCATTATACCGGATTCCACCCTCACTTTGTTTATTATAAAACTGATCGCATTTATAAGAAATTTCCGTTGTTTCACTCAGCACAGAAAATCCGTGCGCAAATCCCTTCGGAATAAAAATCTGTTTTTTATTTTCTGCCGATAGTTCTATGCTGTAGCTTTTTCTGAATCCGGGCGATCCAACACGCAGGTCCACCACCACATCTAAAATGCTGCCCTGCAAAACCCGCACAAGCTTGGATTGTGCAAAAGGTTCATGCTGAAAATGTAATCCGCGGATAACGCCATAACAGGAGAATGACTGATTGTCCTGCACAAATTCATTCGGGATATGACCAGCCTGGAATAGCTGTTTGTTATACGATTCGAAAAAATAACCCCGGTCATCGGGATAAACCGATGGCTCAAAAATGAAAACGCCAGGTAAGGAGGTTGCTGTAAATGGCATGGATACGTAAATTATTTTTGATATTGCTTATCGTAGTAATGCTGATATTCACCTGAAGTAACCTGCTTGATCCATTCTTCATTCTGCAGGTACCAGTCCACCGTTTTTTCCAGTCCTTCCTCAAACTGAAGGGAGGGCTTCCAGCCGGGTTCTTTATTCAGTTTAGAAGCATCTATGGCATAGCGCATATCATGTCCCGGCCGGTCTTTCACAAAACTGATCAGTTTTGCCGATTCACCTGCTGCCCTTCCGAGTTTTTTATCCATGATGCGGCAAAGCAAATGCACGATATCAATATTTTTCCATTCATTGAATCCGCCGATATTATATTTTTCACCCACTTTTCCATGATGAAAAAGCGTATCTATGGCACGCGCATGATCATCCACATAAAGCCAGTCACGCACATTCTCTCCTTTTCCGTAAACCGGAAGCGGCCGGTTATTTTTAATATTAATGATCATCAGCGGGATCAGCTTTTCCGGGAAATGATGGGAGCCATAATTATTGGAACAGTTGGACAATACCACTGGCAGGCCATAGGTATGATGATAGGCCATAACAAAATGATCGGAAGAAGCTTTGGATGCTGAATAAGGAGAACGCGGATCGTACGTCGTGGTCTCCGTAAAATAGCCTGTGGGCCCTAAGGAGCCATACACTTCATCTGTTGAAACATGGTAAAACAGTTTGTCCTTTGTATCCTTTCCCCATTGCTGCCGGCACACATTCAGCAACACGCAGGTGCCCATCACATTGGTTTTCACAAAGGCCAGCGGATCGAGAATGGAACGGTCAACATGACTTTCCGCTGCCAGGTGGATCACGGAATCAAAATGATATTTTTCGAATAAGCCGGTGATTTCTGCTCCGTCGGTAATATCTGCTTTTTCGAAAACGTAGTTGGACGCTGATTCAACGTCCCGGAGGTTTTCCAGGTTGCCTGCATACGTTAGCGCATCCACATTGACCACCCGGTATTCCGGATATTTATTTACGAATAACCGGACCACATGGGAACCGATAAAACCGGCGCCTCCGGTAATCATGATGGTCCTGTTGTATGTTGTCATTATAACATCCGGTATTTACGGTTCACCATTCGCGTTAAGCCGGAATTATTGCCGGCTCTCAAATTCCTTTGGCAGTTTATACCATTCTTCCGGAGGAAGGGATTTGAAATAGTCGTACGTAATCTTCAATCCTTCCTTACGGTCAACCTTCGGTTCCCAGTTTAATATTCTTTTTGCCTTCGTGATATCGGGTTTGCGT
The DNA here is from genome assembly GCA_043785285.1 of Chitinophagaceae bacterium. GTDB lineage: Bacteria > Bacteroidota > Bacteroidia > Chitinophagales > Chitinophagaceae > Puia. The sequence goes on along the minus strand of JAYVXJ010000541.1, from coordinate 2,716 downwards.
TGTTTTGGATCGTCTGCCGGAAGTGGTTTATAAATAATTTTCCGGTCCGTTCCGGTAAGGGATATTACTTCTTCCGCAAATTCCTTCAGCGTGATCTCGGATGGATTGCCGATGTTAACCGGCATCGCATAATCACTCATCAGCAAACGATAAATGCCTTCGATGAGGTCATCCACATAACAGAAAGAACGGGTTTGACTTCCATCTCCGAATACAGTCAGGTCTTCCCCGCGAAGGGCCTGTCCGATAAAAGCCGGAAGTGCGCGTCCGTCATTCAGCCGCATGCGTGGTCCATAGGTATTGAAGATGCGGACGATGCGGGTTTCCAGTTTATGAAAAGTATGATATGCCATGGTGATGGCTTCCTGAAACCGTTTGGCTTCGTCATATACACCGCGCGGACCAACCGGATTTACATTTCCCCAGTATTCTTCCGTTTGCGGATGAACCAGGGGATCACCGTAGATTTCGGAAGTAGATGCAACCAGGATGCGGGCGCTCTTTGCTTTTGCAAGCCCCAGGCAATGATGGGTACCCAGGGAGCCGACTTTTAACGTTTGTATCGGGATCTTTAAATAATCAATCGGGCTTGCCGGCGATGCGAAATGAAGAATATAATCCAGCTGACCGGGAACATGAATGTATTTGCTTACATCCTGATGATAGAATTCAAATTGTTCCAGTTTGAACAGATGCTGGATATTTTTTAAATCTCCGGTGATCAGGTTATCCATTCCGATTACCTGAAAACCTTCTTTTATGAACCGGTCGCAGAGATGAGAACCTAGAAATCCGGCTGCACCCGTAATGAGTACGCGTTGTTTGCTCATGCGTTCTTTTTATGATAGTTATTGTTAGCCGGAATCGCTATTGCACGGCCAATGCTTTCATAATAGAATCCCAGTTCGCGGATGGCATTGATGTCGAACAGATTTCTTCCGTCGAAGATCACTTTGTTCTTCATAGTAGTAACCATTTTCAGGAAATTGGGCGTGCGAAATTCGTTCCATTCTGTAGCGATGATCAGGGCATCGGCATTGGCGAGTACATCATATTGACTTTCTCCATAAATTACCGCATCCCCAATCTGTGCTTTCACATTTTTCATAGCTTCCGGATCATAAACAGACAGGGTTGCGCCTTCTTTTTTCAGTGCATCAATTACATATAAGGCGGGAGCTTCCCGGATATCATCTGTATTGGGTTTGAAGGCAAGACCCCAGAGCGCGAAATGTTTACCTTTCAGCTGGCCATTAAAATATTTTTTGATCTTGGGAATGAGATGGAGTTTTTGTTTTTCATTAATATCCATCACCGCATTCAGGATCCGGAATTCATAATTCACCTCATTGGAGGATTTCACCAGCGCCTGAACATCTTTCGGAAAACAGCTTCCGCCGTAACCGATCCCGGGAAACAGAAATCGTCTGCCAATACGTTCGTCACTTCCAACGCCGCGACGAACCATATCCACATCTGCTCCGAGCCGTTCGCAAAGCTGGGCGATTTCGTTCATAAAAGTAATCTTGGTGGCGAGAAAAGAATTCGCAGCATATTTAGTGAGTTCTGCAGAACGTTCGTTCATAAAAATGATCGGGTTTCCCTGGCGCACGAATGGGCCATACAATTCTTCCATCACTTTTTTGGCGCGCTCGGAAGAAGTGCCGATCACCACCCGGTCTGGTTTCATAAAATCTTCTACCGCCACTCCCTCCCGAAGGAATTCCGGATTAGATACCACATCAAATTCGCCCGTATAATTTTTTGCAATGGCCGCATGCACTTTCTCTGCTGTTCCTACCGGTACGGTGCTTTTATCAATGATTACCTTATACTCTTTTATCAGCGTCCCCAGTTGTTCAGCCACACCCAGCACAAACCGGAGGTCGGCCGATCCGTCTGCTCCCGGCGGTGTGGGAAGAGCCAGAAAGATGATCTCCGCGTCTATAACCCCGGTGGCTATGTCGGTCGTGAATTTCAGCCTTTCTTCCTTTAAATTCCGCAAAAACAATTTATTGAGTCCGGGTTCATAAATCGTGATTTCACCTTCAGTAAGCTTTTTTACTTTGTTCGAATCAATATCTACACAGGTCACGTCATTTCCCGTTTCAGAAAAACAGGTTCCTGTAACCAATCCCACGTATCCTGTTCCTATTACTGCAATCTTCATATTATAATACTGTTTTGAGGTTCGGGTTTATATAATTAATTCAGAAATTCAAGTACACTGTTGCAGATAAAATGGAGTTGTTCTTCCTCCAGCTCGGTATGCATGGGCAGGGAAATCACGCTTTCCGTGAGCCAGTCGGTTACGTCCAGTTTTTGCCTGTCAGAATGAAATGCAGCAAACATTTGCTGCCGGTGTGCCGGCACGGGATAATAGATCATGGAAGGAATTTTTTTCGATGCCAGATACGCATTCAGCTTATTTCGGTCAGCTCCTTCCAATAATATCGTGTATTGATGAAAAACGTGTTTGGAATAGGGTGCGCGGAAAGGAGCAGTGATTTTGGGATGATTGGCAAAAGCCCGGTCATAGGCATCTGCTGCTGCTCTTCTGCGCAGGATATATTCATCCAATAGCGGCAGCTTAATATTCAGGATCGCCGCCTGAATGGAATCCAGCCTGCTGTTGCAGCCTACCAGTTCGTGATAATATCTTTTTTTCTGTCCGTGATTAGCAATCATCCGGAACCTGTCTGCCAAGGATTCATCG
>JAYVXJ010000540.1:0-1559 GCA_043785285.1 Chitinophagaceae bacterium | reverse complement strand
AATTCCGGATAGGACTTGTTAATGGCGTCCGCTTTTTCGATTATCACGGGGCCGTTTGCGCGCAATGCCGCTACCGCTGTTGCCATGGCAATGCGGTGATCGTGGCGGGAATGAACTTCACCGGCGTGGAGTGTATGGGCTCCCTTTATTCCCATGGTATCTTCATGGAGCAGAATATCCACGCCCAGCTTCGCAAATTCTTCCTGAAGGGTCAACGCCCGGTCACTTTCTTTATGGGCAAGCCGGCTAACCCCCTTTATGAAACTGGAACCGCTGCAACAGGATGCCAGCGCCACCAAAGGCGGAAAAAGATCCGGACAATCCGTTGCATCAAAATGAAATCCTTTTAAAACAGCCGGTTGGCCGCTGCCTGCCCGGATCTCTGTTTTCGAAATCTGCAGGAGAACACCCGCATCTCCCAACGCCTGAAGGATTGCTTTGTCAGCCTGCGTTGAATCCGGATCCAATCCCCGGATTGTACAGCTCCCGGCAATGGCGCCCGCTACCAATAGGAATGCGCCTCCGCTCCAATCGCCTTCCACCGCATATTCCACCACACCCGCAGGTCTGACCCAGGGTTCCGGTGAAAAATAAAATGATTCATACCGGTGATTCTCCGGAACCTTCAGCCTGAAATCGCGCATAACCTTCAACGTTAGATCAATATAGGGACGGCTTTTAAGGTTGGTAACCCGGATAGTAATCTCTTTTGCATCAGCAGCCGAATAGGCCATCAATAGTCCGGTCAGAAACTGTGAACTGAGTGATCCATCCGTTTGAATGTTCGCTGGTGTAAGAGGTCCTTTTAATTGCAGGGGAAGTTTGCCCTGATTGGATCGAACATCTACTCCCAGCTTCGGAAAGATCTCATCAAAAAAATCCATGGGCCGGCTCAACAGGCTTCCCTCTCCTTCTATGGTCATCTGATGTGCGCTAAGGGCAACCAGTGGTGCAAACATTCGGATACCCAGGCCGCTTTCGCCACAATTCACAAAATCATTTACCGGTTTGATGCCCTTGCTGACAATATGCAAAGAACCATCGGAGCGGTTTTCAACGTTGGCTCCCAACCCACGAATGACGCTAATGGCGGCGTGATCATCATTGGAAGATCCGGGGTTTTTAATGATACTCTCACCAGCGGATATCAATGCTGCTGCACAGGCCCTCTGCATCGAACTCTTGGAAGCGGGTGCGGGAATGGTACCCTGAATGGAAGATGGTGAAATAGTAACCTTCATCGTTTATTATCTGGCTCTCGAAATGGAATAAATGAGTTTTTCCAGTTGTTTCATGGGGATGGGCTTTACAACTGCTTTTCCAATCTTTTCCAGCAGCACATAATTCATCGTATCCCTGGTTTTCTTTTTATCCATCCGCATAAGCTCCATGGTCTTTCCAAAGTCCGCATGCAGGTCAGTGGGAAGCCCGTATTTTTCCAACAGGGCGGTAATCCTTGCCGTCTCTTTAAAATTCAACAATTCTTCCGAAATCAGGCAGGCCGCTTTGATTCCGATAGCAACCGCATGACCGTGTGGAAGTTCATATCTATTTTCTAC
>JAYVXJ010000539.1:0-1559 GCA_043785285.1 Chitinophagaceae bacterium | reverse complement strand
GGTATTGCTGGAAGGTAAATTCAGTTCTTTATATGCCAACCGGATTTCCCCCGCTATGGAAGACAGCCTGGATAAAATCTATCATCAACCTTTTTTACGTTCAGGTGACAAAACAGCACGGGTGATAGTTTGCGCGGATGCCGATGTGGTGATGAATGAGCTGAGTGAACGCGGACCGCTGCCATTGGGATTTAATAAAGACATCAATTATACCTTTGCCAATTTGGATTTTCTGGAAAATTGCCTGGATTATTGTGTACATCCATCCGGCATTCTGGAGGCAAGATCAAAAGAGTATACCCTGAGGCTGCTGGATCCGGAAAAAACAGCCGAAAACAGAACTTTCTGGCAGATTGTCAACATTGCCGGCCCTTTGTTGGTTATCCTGTTGTGCGGTGTTATCTTTCAATTCATAAGGAAGAGAAAATACAGCACCGGATTACAAAAAATCAATTAAACTTTTCCAGGCATTGAGTCATTCCCAGTTTACGTATCTTATTTTCGGCATCATACTGGTGTTGGCCCTGATTTTCGACCTGGGTTTATTCAGTAAAAAAGGGTCTGTCATTACGATTAAAAAGGCGTTGCTGCAGACTGCTTTCTGGGTTACACTCGCCATGGCCTTTTTTTTATTTTTATGGTTTGATGAAAGCGAGCATATAGCCCTCGAATACCTCAGCGCTTATTTGATGGAGTGGAGCCTCAGCATTGATAATATTTTTGTTTTCATTTTGATATTCTCATTTTTAGGGGTTAAAGAAACCCATTTCTCCCGGGTATTGCTGATCGGTATCCTGCTGGCTGTTTTTTTCCGGATCATTTTTATCACGGCCGGTATTGCGCTGGTGGAGCGGTTTGGCTGGTTGCTTTATATTTTTGGCGCCATCCTGTTATATACCGGACTCACTATGTTCTTTGCTAAAAAAGAACAGGGCGCAAACCTCGAAGAGAATAAAGTATACCGCATCCTGAAACGCTTTCTGCCGTTGACTTCCGGAGATGGCAATGGAAGACTCACTACGCGGATTAATGGTAAAAAATTTTATACGTCTATATTTGTCGTCATTATTTTACTGGCTACCACAGATATCGTATTCGCGCTGGATTCTATTCCGGCTGTGTTTGGTATCACACAGAACAGGCTGGTGATATATACTTCCAATATTTTTGCTGTGCTGGGCCTGAGATCACTGTTTTTTCTTTTGCGTGGGGCAGTGGATAAATTCCGGTTTCTTCAACAGGGAATTGCTACCGTACTGGCGTTTATCGGTTTGAAAATGCTTAGTGAACTCATCCATGTAAAGATTTCTGTAGGGGTTTCCTTAATGGTGATTTTAATGTGCATCCTCGCGTCCATTGTAATCTCTCTGGTCTGGGATAAAAAACATCCATCTTCCTAAATATATTTTCAACCTTGGGTTATACCATCCGGCATATTTCTTCTCTTGTAAAAGGACACCTGCTGCAATTTCAGCAGGATGATATGATTGAAAATCTGCTGACCGACAGCCGGCGCCTGGTTTTTCCGGAAACCTCTTTATTCTTTGCACTTTATGGAC
>JAYVXJ010000538.1:0-1560 GCA_043785285.1 Chitinophagaceae bacterium | reverse complement strand
GCGGTTAACATAACCAATGCCCCGGTAATCATTTGTGAAGGAGACGAATATCCTGCAAGTGCCCTGGAAAAAAGACCCAGGCTTCACTTTCTTTTTCCTCATATTGCCGTGCTTACCGGCATAGCCTGGGATCATATTAATGTATTTCCGACATTTGATTTTTACCTGGACCAGTTTCGCATTTTTATCCGGATGATAGCACCAGGCGGCCTGCTTATTTACAATGAAACGGATCCGGTGTTAAAAGAACTTGTAGACGTCGAAAAGGGAACTATTCGGAAGATTGGCTATGGCATTCCCGAAGCGGTTGGAATTACTGGCAGAAAAAGGAAACACAAGGGTTTGCCGGGATTTTGCCCATGCTCCTTCAAAAGTGAGGGCAACGATATCGACTATGAAGGAACAGTTCCCGGATCGGAAGCTTATTGCGGTGCTGGAACTGCATACTTACAGCAGTTTGCAGGCCGGATTTATGAGTGAATATCAGGACGTTCTGGATCCCCCGCGGATAAAACGCTGGTATATTATTCGGCACATGCCCTGGAGCTGAAACGACTGCCTCCGCTGGATCCGGAAATCATAAAGAAAGGTTTTGCCAACCCGGGATTGGAAATTATCTATTCGGCAAAGGAATTGTCGCGCTGGTTAAAGGCACAGTCATATGAAAACAGTAATTTGCTGCTGATGAGTTCCGGCAATTACGATGGATTGGATATTCCTACATTTGCTAAAGAAATTACTGCATAACCCAAAAAGATTCATGTTACAATTAACCAAACCCCTGGCTGTCATTGACCTGGAAACCACGGGAACCAATCTGGCCACAGACCGTATCGTTGAAATTGCCATAGTTAAATTGATGCCGGATGGCAGCAAGTCCGTGAAGCATAAACTGATCCACCCTGAAATGCCCATTCCTAAACAGGCTTCCGATATTCACGGCATTACGGATGAACACATAAAAGATGCCCCTACCTTCCGGCAGGCAGCTAATGAATTAAAGCAGTTTCTGGACCACAGCGATCTGGCCGGATATAATTCAAACCGGTTCGACATACCCTTGCTGGTAGAAGAATTCCTGCGGATCGGAATTGACTTTGATATGAAAGGAAGAAAGCTGGTTGATGTGCAAAGGGTATTTCACCTGATGGAACAAAGGACGCTTACTGCGGCTTATCGTTTTTATTGCGACAAGATCCATGACGGTGCCCACGGTGCCCAGGCAGATGCGGAAGCGACACTGGAAATCCTTCAGGCCCAAATGGAGAGATATCCCCAATTGGGAGTGGACCTGGATAGTATTCTTAAATTCACAGGAGACGATCAGGTAGTGGATTTTGCCCGAAGGTTTTCTATGGAAAATGGGATAGAAATCTTTAACTTCGGAAAGCATAAGGGTAGGGCCGTTGCTGACGTATTAAAGAATGAACCGCAGTATTACGACTGGATGATGAAAGGAGATTTCCCTATGCATACTAAACAGAAGCTGACGGAGATTTTTAATCGTACCATGTTAAAAAAGGATAAAACAGTTAGTTAAGATTGGCCGGTTGATTCGGC
>JAYVXJ010000537.1:0-1560 GCA_043785285.1 Chitinophagaceae bacterium | reverse complement strand
CTCAGATCCGGCGCTATTTTCAGCAGTATGGGCTTTGGCATTCTTTTTTGCAGTTTACTTTGTTGCAAACAGGTGAGGATCTTTCTCAGCGATTCTTTTTCCTGGAGCTCCCGAAGTCCGGGTGTGTTGGGAGAGCTCACATTCACCACAAAATAATCTACGTAAGGAAACAGTTTCAGAAAACAAGACTCGTAATCTTTCCAGGCATCTTCATTTGGCGTGATTTTATTCTTGCCGATATTTCCTCCAATGATCAGCCGGTCATTACCGGAGTCGGAATTTTTTTCTTTCCATTTCTTCAACCGGTTTGCCACCTGTTCAGCGCCATCATTATTAAAACCCATACGGTTGATGAGCGCCCCGTCTTTTTTTAATCGAAACAACCTCGGCCTGGGATTTCCTTTCTGCGGGAGCGGGGTGACGGTTCCGATTTCCACAAAGCCAAAACCGAGGGTCTCGAGACTTTGCAGGTAAAGGGCATTCTTGTCAAATCCGGCAGCCAGCCCCACCCCATTTTTAAAAGATAACCCGGCGAAAGATATTTCCGGAGAAGGATCATGCATAGAAAAAGCCCGCCGGAGTAGCCGGCGGGTAAATGAATGTCCGGAAAGCAGGCCCAGGAAGTCCATCGAAAAATGGTGCACGGCTTCCGGTGGGAAAAGAAACAATAAATTACGCAGCCATTTGTAGACCATTTTTAAAGTAAAAAGTAAAAAGTAAAAAGTAAAAAGGGGAGGGCGGGCAAATTTTTGTTTTTTGCGGGTCCATTGAAAGTCAGACAAAGATATACCACTTTAACAGTTGCTTTTTGCAGTACGGGCATGAACAAATTATCTTTGATATCCAATCATTCAACTCATTTTATGCAGGAAGCCTATATCGTTGCCGGTTACCGCACAGCCGTCGGGAAAGCCAAAAAGGGCGGATTTCGTTTTTACAGACCCGATGACCTGGCTATTGAAGTGATCAAAGGCTTACTGGCATCGGTTCCGCAGCTGGATCCGAAACAGGTGGATGACGTGATTGTGGGCAATGCCGTTCCGGAAGCGGAGCAGGGATTGCAGGTGGGGCGCATTATTGCGGCCCGTGCGGTTGGCATCAGTACGGGAGGTGTTACCGTTAACCGGTATTGCGCAAGCGGATTGGAAACCATCGCTATTGCTACGGCCAGGATCCGCACGGGAATGGCGGAATGTATTATTGCCGGGGGAACAGAAAGCATGAGCATGGTGCCAACAGCGGGTTGGAAACCGGTGCCTGCTTATTCTATTGCATCAGACGATCCGGATTATTATCTCAACATGGGGCTTACTGCAGAAGCGGTGGCGAAAGAATATCAGGTGAACCGGGAGGATCAGGATCAGTTCTCCTATCAATCGCATCAGAAAGCCCTGAATGCAATTAAGAACGGCTATTTTAAGCCGGGCATTCTGCCTATTAAAGTAGAAGAAGTTTACCTGGATAAACAGGGCAAAAAACAGAAAAGAGAATATGTGGTGGATACGGATGAAGGTCCGCGGCCGGATACTTCACCCAGCGCCCTGGCTAAACTGAAACCTG
>JAYVXJ010000536.1:0-5374 GCA_043785285.1 Chitinophagaceae bacterium | reverse complement strand
CAACTGATTTTTTTAGAAATCCTTCGAGCCCCGGTATCAAATGCAGCTTTGGCAGAAAAGCCTTCTGATATCTTTTCTCTTTCTCGATTGACCAATGCTCCATTTCTTCCGGACTGAACCGGTTTTCTCCAAAAACACGAACCAGCAATTCCGAATTTTTTCCATACATATGGCTCCGGATCTGTTCGCGTGTGAGTCCGGCACTCAGGTCCTCATTCAGAATACCCGTCCATGCATCAATATGATATTCCATATCGTTGATCATGGTACCGTTGAGATCGAAGATCAGTGCCCGGGGAAATGTTTTCATGAACGGTTATCTTTAAAAGCGATGCCACTGTCAGGGGACGCTCATTCCTCCCGAACAGTGGCATGCAACTGAAACGTGATTATCAAATCATATTACTGCCTGGCCAGTTTAACCGTTTGATCATAGGTGTTACCCTGAATGTGCAGAATATACATTCCGCTGGAAGCCCCGGCTGGTACCAGGTTGATGAGGTTATCACCTGCCTGGGCATTGTATGATTGTTTTAAATAGGTTTTACCAATGATGTCCGAAACAGTAAGCGTTAAATTTTCCGCTCTGTCCACTTTCACCTTCAGGCGGATCTGGTCGCTGAACGGATTGCTGTAAATCACCAGCGGCTGGCTTTTCTGGTCGGAAGAAACCGAAACCACTTTACTATATTGGAACTTTCCATCGAGGTCAATCATCTTCAGCCGGTAATAACCCGTTCCTGCAAGCGGGAACTGATCGGTAAAGCTGTAATTGGCTGTTGTGGAAGAATATCCTTTAGCCTTCACGGTGCTAATTTTTTGCCAACCGGCGGCGAGGTCGACACTTCTTTCCACCTCAAAAGAAGACGAATTCAGTTCCTCGGTTGTTGCCCAGGAAAGCCGGATGGAAGCATCTGCATTTTTGGTAGCCAGGAATTGAACCAGTTCAACCGGAAGAGTGAACGACTGAGTGAAAATTGGGCCATAGGTCGCATCCGCGGTAGTAGTGGCTGGTCCAAATACCAGCCCCGCAGCACAAATGTTGGGAGATGCCGGAACGGTTGGCTTACAATTAAGTGTATAATAAGCAAAGCTGGCGGTTGATTTGCCAATACCGGTCGCATTCAGGGTGTATGAATAAAGATACCCGTTGCCATCAGGCGCAGCGTTAATACTATATAATCCGGCATTTTTTGTTGCACTACCGAATTCAACATGCGGTCCTCTAATGGGAGTATTACCGAAGGTATTATTCGCATCTATATAGCAGTTTACATTAGCGAGTTGAGCACTTGATGTGCCGTTAAAGTCCACCTGATCATTCACAAATACAATAGCTGCTGTAGTAGCATCACTCCCAATTAAAACAGTGGTATTAAAAAATTGCAAATAAGTATTTATTTTTAAAGTAACTCCCCCGTTCACTTGTAAAGTGCAATTGTTAAGCACTACATCATTTAAAGCGGGAGTACCAGGTGAAGGATTTACTAAAGAGGTGGAGGTACCGTTATCGGGAACCACGGTAACATTACTATTAATAATAATCGTGCAATTAGTACAAGGATTAGGCGGTGGAACCCCACCTACCCAAAAACGTCCGTCATCTAAAGTATATGGTCCCGCATTCGGAGCAATAGAAGTATAGGTTACTGCCAGGGATACATATGAAGAACATAAAAAAACCACTGTAAGAATCAGAAGGTAAAATTTTTTCATAATCAATTCATTAAACTGTTAATCGGTTTATCCACAGAAGTCTCTAACAGAAATCTTTATAAGATCCTTTATTGATAAAAAAGGTCTGCAACAGGTATGGGACTGTTTTCGATGGGGACGAAGTTGTGGCTTTAAGTGGATGGGGATTTTGAGAACCGCGGAAATTGACAGGATATAGAACAAAAATAAGATACTCAACCGAATAAAAACCAACTGTTAATTGAAATTTATCTACATTTTTCTTCAGATGGTGAAAAAACACGTAGTGACTCAGGAAATCCAGAAATTTTTTTTCTTCCAAAAATGCTGATATTCTTTACCATCAATTCTTTTGCCAGGATGCGTTGCCGGTCTTCCTTTCCGATTTAGATTTCAGACAAAAAATTATTCATTTTCGCTGCAAAGACGCTTGTTTTTCAGTTAAGTATATCCGTTAGCCTCCCGTTTATTCCGGCAGGCTTCCAAAAAAGTTTTCCGGATTCCGGCGGAGAGCGGGCTGTCCTGATCCGTCATCCGTTCCGGATGCCATTGAATCAGCAAGAGCCAGCAGCGGCCCGCTGGTTTTGCCCATTCCATGGCTTCCACAATGGCAGTATCCGCAAAAGCCGTCACTTTCAGGTCATTAGCCGCGAGGTCGGCGGATTGATGATGGGCAGAATTCACCAGGCCCAAGTCCATCCCGCTGACCCGCTGAAGCAGGGATCCCGGAACAATCGTTACCGGATGCGGCTGGTCAACCCCGGCTATTTTGCTATGAAAACGGGAATGCAAAAGCGAAGGAATGTCCGGGATCAGCGTTCCGCCCAGATAAACATTCACTACCTGCAGCCCCCGGCATATTCCCAGCAGGGGTTTCCCCTGTTCCAGTACGTTCCGGATCACGGCAAACTCAAACTGATCGCGTTCCGGGATAATTTCTTTCAGATCATATTCCTTTACATAGTCCGGCCTGCCGTATAATTGGGGGTGCACATCTTCTCCACCACTCAATACAACCCCATCGCAACTGGCAACTTCTTCCGGGTTGTTTAAAAAAGTGCTTAGCCGCACGGCTTCTGCCTGTCCGGTTCCTTCGATCCAGCGCAGGTAATTGTCATATTTGGCACAGTCTGCTACTCCAATGCGGAGTTTCTCGTTCATGGTGAATCGTTTTTGATTTGGAATAGCGTTTTATGTTTCGCGTTCAGCTTAACATGTAGATTCCTTTGCCCACCCGAAGCTACACGCCAACACGAAAGATTTGGAAATTGAAAGCATAGGCGGTATTACATATGCAAAGTAAATACAGATCCTTCATTTTCGACTGACTGCACCTGAATACTCCCTTTATGCAACAACAGGATCTGCTGGCTCAGACTTAATCCGATGCCGCTGCCGTTTTTCCGTGTGCTGAAAAAGGGAATGAAAATCCGGTCCATAAGGCCGGCCGGAATGCCGCAACCGTTATCCGCCACTTTGATATTGATCTTGTTATTGCTCGCATTGAACGCCGAGAGCTGTATGCGCGGATGGGGTTTGTCTTTTACCGCTTCAATGCCATTGACCAGCAGGTTGATCAACACCTGTTCGATGAGGGTGGCATCCATTTCATAAGAAAGTTCGGGATTCTGCAGGATGATTTCCAGCTGCACATTTTTCTGTTGCAGGGTGGGCAGCATCAACTGGTGGAGATTCTCAAACAGATCCCGGAGCAATACTTTTTTCAATGTGGGCGATACGATCTTGTTGAGGTTCCGGTAAGTCTCCGCGAACTTAAGCAGCCCCTCGCTCCTCCTGCGGATGGTTTCAATGCCCAACTCCAGGTCCTCGATGGCAGAAGGCTGCTCCCGCATCAACTCCTTTGCCTTCCGGAGCCGGTCCAGCATCGTATCCGCCAGGGAAGAAATCGGAGCTACGGAATTCATGATTTCGTGGGTCATCACACTTAATAATTTCTGCCAGGCCTTAGCCTCCGTTTCATCCAATGCCTCATTTACATTCTGGAATGCGGCCAGTTTGAACATTTTATTATCCGTTTGAAAGGCCGTGACCGACGCCAGCACTTTTACAATTCCGTTATCCCTCGAAATGGAAACGATTTTACCTATTCCGGGTTGTAACTGGTTTATTTCTTTAAACAGATAAGCATCTCTTTTTTCCAGTGAATGCATGGATTTCAAATACGGAATGCCAAGAATTTTTTTCAGGGAGTCATTCATCCATATCACTACACCACTTTCCACTTCATAAGAGAGAATACCGGTTTCCACCAGCTCCAGGATCTTCTGCAGATAGAGGAACTGGGTTTCCCTTTCGCGACTGATTACTTTGAACGTGCTGTTGATATCATTAAATCCTTTCCGCATTGTTTTCAATTCAACAGGAGCCCGGTTTACATCAAAATGCCGGGAAAAGTCGCGGTAATGAACCGATTCCACAAATTGTTCCAGTTCGTCCTGGGTTTTCCGGAAGAACCGGTAAAAATCACTGAACTGATAGCCCAGCACGGGAAGCAGGATGATCAGGTAAATATACTGGGCCTGTACCACCACTACCGCAGTGACGCAGAGCACCGCAAACAGAACTATAACGCGAATGAGTATACGAAGTTCAAGTTTTTTGAACATGAATTTTTTTTATTTTACCCGCTGAAGCTTACCCGTTGGCGGATATGGTAAGCCGCAACCTTTGCTTCCGGTGGATGTACGTTCTATCTAAATATCGTATTTACTCAGCCGGCGATACAGTGCGGTGCGGGTAAGTCCGAGTTCCCTTGCCGCCCTTGAAATATTACCCTGATGTTTTTCAATCACTTTTAAAATAGTATTTTTTTCAATAGTGCTGAGGGTTAGATCCCGGTCTTCGGCATCCTCCATTTCCCGCACCGTTTCGAGGGGAGAAAAAATAATATCTTCCGCATGGATCTCCTCTCCTTCACACATGATCACTGCTCTTTCAATACTATATTGCAATTCCCGAACATTTCCGGGGAAATGATATCCCTTTAGCTTTTCAATGGCTTTGTTATCGAGCTCCAGCGTTCGCTTAAGATATTTACCGGCATACATTTGGGCAAACTCGCGGGCCAGCGGTGCAATATCTTCCGGTCGTTTCCGAAGCGGCGGCATCACAATTTCAACGGTATTGATCCGGTAAATAAGGTCTTTCCGGAAGCGTGTTTCGTTACCCAGTTCCGACAAGGGCAGGTTGGTGGCACAGATGAGTCTGATGTCCACGGGAATCAGCAGATTGGATCCGAGTCGCGAAACCTGACGGCTCTGCAGCACCGACAATAATTTTGCCTGTTGCCGGAGACTGATATTTCCAATTTCATCCAGAAATAAGGTGCCTCCGGAAGCCATCTCAAAACGGCCGGTGCGGTCATCCCGGGCATCCGTAAAAGCGCCTTTCTTATGACCGAATAATTCACTTTCAAATAAGGTTTCTGTAAGCGCTCCTACGTCCACTTTCACAAATTGCTTCGAGGATCTGAGTGATTTTTCGTGAATCATCCTGGCCATAAGATCTTTACCCGTTCCGTTTTCCCCAAGGATCAGGATATTGGCATCGGTGGGGGCAATCTTTTCTACTTTGCCTAAAATTTCCCGGATGGCAGGTGACTGCCCGATAACCGGCGTATTTTCTCCCCCTCCGGCATGCTCTGCCGCCTTCGTGGCTG
>JAYVXJ010000535.1:0-1564 GCA_043785285.1 Chitinophagaceae bacterium | reverse complement strand
ACAATAAACCCCATACCGATAATGGAGGTTGTACCATGTGCCAGGGCGCGCTCACAATAGAAGGAAATAAGGTATCCCGCAACCTGGCTTATTATGTAATCGCTCATGCTTCTAAATTTGTTCCCCGGGGTTCGGTCCGGGTGCAATCTACCCAAACAGACAGCCTGTCTGATGTAGCTTTCAAAACGCCTGATGGCAAAACAGTGCTGATCATTGCCAATAATACCGATATGAAACAGACTTTCACGGTCCAGATTTCGGACAAAGCTTTTTCCAGCAGTCTGGATGCCGGCTCCGTAGGAAGTTATGTTTGGTAAAGCGTGGTTCCCTGAAAAAAAATATTCCTCCTGCAACATTCCGGAAGGCATTTGCGTCTTATTCTCTGGCAGACTCCAACGCTATAATCAGTTTCATGAAAAAAAAGAACGTATTTATGAAGCCTGGAACAGGGCTGAGTTTAGCGGTGAAATGCATTGCTGGAATACGATGCCGAAAGTGCTCGCCAAAGCAATGGAGAAAGACTTTCCCCAGGTGGAGCAAGCCGTGCGGGTAAACTAACGGTAAGAAGGTTTTTCGAAGATATTCTGAATTCCTTTACTTTGGCACGGTTTTTTGCTGATAATTAACAAATAAGTTATGATGGAATCGCTGCCGCAAGAAGCCCGGATGATAGATATATCCCAGCCAGGTAAAGCCATGTTTACGCCTCCACCAATTTCTATTTCTCCCGAAAAAAGAGTACAATTCAGGGATTCTATATCCTGGTTAATCTGTTTTGCCATCGTTGCCGGCATTACCGGAGCTCTGTTGATCTATAAGATCGGGGTCACCATGAGCAACGTTACCTCCATTCTATTTTACTTTTCTCTGGCAGGTCTGGTATTTTTTACCGTGAAAGCCATTCTTTTGTTTAGATCCAGGGATGGAATTTCTCATACGAAATCACCGCAACTCAATTAGCGGATGCCGTCAACGGTCAGCTTTCAACGATATTCCGCATTCCGCGTTTTTCCCTCTGTTATTTCAGGCGTTCAGCGTAAAACGCCCTTTCTTTCCCCGTCAAAATAAAATAGTTTCTCACCCGCTGAAAACATTCTTTCCAGTAAACGCTGATCCATCCCCATAGGGGCATAATTAAAGGTAATAAACTGATCCATTCGTTTTTTAGCAGCGGTTGAAGGATGATATTGATCAGTATCCAGTAAAACGGATAGGTTAATACCAGCGTACCAAACATCACGGAATCATAGAACACGGTGCCCTTTGTTTTTCGCCGAACTATTTTTTTCAGAGGAAGATAAAACGGGGCATGCAGCATCCAGCCGATACCGGCAGGAGCCAGCAAAATTAATGTCTGCATAAGATTCAGGAATAGCGAAAATGGAGCGCTTGCAAGCGCTCCGGGCATTTTTAATTTTCGAAAAACCGCCGGACCGTTTTCTGAAACCAGACTGGTTTGAATTGTTTTTAAATAAGGCACCGGGTGTTGATGATGATTACTGATCAGGATCTGTATTATTTGGGGATGAGTGGCGGATTGCAGCATTCCGGCGGCCAACCTTTC
>JAYVXJ010000534.1:0-1565 GCA_043785285.1 Chitinophagaceae bacterium | reverse complement strand
CAGGTCGATATCGAACTCTGAGGTTTCTCCTTCATTATCCCGGAACACGTCAATGGAATATCCGGTTAGTTCCTGGGCCAGTTTAATATTCACGCCCTTTCTCCCGATAGCCAGTGAAACCTGATCAGGTTTTAAATAGACATTCACATGCAGCTTTTCGCTGTTTATGTCCATACTCGTTATCTTGGAAGGGGTAAGTGAACGCTGGAGCAGAAGCTGGATATTATTGGTCCAGTTGATCACATCAATATTCTCATTCTTCAGCTCCCGCACGATACCATGGATACGGCTACCCTTCATTCCCACACAGGCGCCCACCGGATCAATCCGGTCGTCGTAAGATTCCACCGCTACCTTGGCTCTTTCGCCGGGCTCCCGAACAATTTTTTTAATGACGATTAACCCATCAAAAATTTCCGGCACTTCAATTTCGAGCAATTTGGACAGGAAAGAAGGACTTGTTCTGGAAAGGATAATCACCGGAGAATTGTTTTTCATATCCACTTTCTTCACCACGGCGCGAATGCTCTCCCCTTTTTTAAAATAATCCTGTGGTATCTGTTCTGATTTAGGAAGAATGAGCTCGTTGCCTTCCTCATCCAGGAGGAGGATCTCTTTTTTCCAGACCTGATAAACTTCGGCACTGATGATCTCCCCAATACGTTCGCTGTATTTTTTTACCAGTACATTCTTTTTCAGATCACCGATACGGCTGGCCAGCGTTTGTTTGGCTGCTAAAATGGCCCGGCGTCCAAAATCAAGGATCTCTATTTCTTCATAAAGATCTTCTCCTACTTCATAATCCGGTTCTATTTTAACCGCATCATTGTATGCGATCTGGGCAAGTGGATCTTCCACCGTGCCATTCTCGACAATCGTCCGCCTGCGCATGATTTCAAGGTCACCCTTTTCAGCATTCACAATTACGTCAAAATTTTCATCACTGCCGTATTTTTTACGGAGCAGGGTTTTGAAAACGTCTTCCACTACCTTCATCATGGTAGGGCGGTCAATATTTTCGGCCTCCTTGAAATCCTGGAAAGCTTCGATCAGATTGATACTTGCCATAACGGATCTTTTTATACCCAGTTAAAAAACTACCTGGATTTTTGTTGATTTTATATTGTTGAATAAATAAGTATGAGAACTAATTTGTTGTTTTTTGGAAACCGCTTTTCCGGGAGAAGGCTTGCCAGATGATTCTTCCAGCACAATCCCTTCTTCATTTACTTTTGTGAGCTTTCCTTCTTTCCGGCTGCCATCCGGTAAAATAACTTCTACCGGGCGTCCAATATTCTTTTTATACTGGCGAAGTGATTTGAGCGGTTCATCCAGACCGGCTGAAGAAACTTCCAGTGAAAAATCTCCTGCAGGATAAAATCCGGATTCTTCTATTTTTTTATAGAGGGCCCGGTTTACCTGAACGCATTTCTCGATCGTAATGCCCTGATCGCCATCCAGAAAAATTTTCAGGTTGTTGATGGGTTTTACCCTGATTTCCACCAGAAATAAAGCCGGATCCACGGCCAGTATTTCCGCCAGGAAATTTTTTACCTGCCCTGTCT
>JAYVXJ010000533.1:0-5384 GCA_043785285.1 Chitinophagaceae bacterium | reverse complement strand
GCAGGAAGAATCTGACTACTGCATTACCGGATATTCCATCAACAGTAAAACCAGCTCAATTTTATTTATGCGGCTGGAAGAATATGATCGATGAAGCCAAGCAGCGGATTCTGGCATTGGGGTATGATAAGAAGTCAATTCACCTTGAATTATATGGTTGAGAAAGGGTTGACCGTTGACGGTTGACGGATATCAGGTGCGGGTTCGCATATAAAGGCCGTCAACCATTAATACACCATAACCTTTCTCAAATACTTCTTCCCCCCCACCTGCACCTTCAATACATACATACCCGCGCTTACGGCGCCTATGTTGATGGTTTTACTAAAGTAGCCTCCGAAGTCGGGGTAATCGGCTTCATATATTTTTTGACCCAGACTATTCACTACGCTGATGCCGGTGTTTTCACTTTTTGAAATATAGAAGCTGAGTCGGAAAGTACCATTATTCGGATTGGGTGTGGCTTTCAATCCGATCTCTCCATTTAAGGAATAGGCAACTTCATTAGAAACCAGCACACATCCCAGGCTATCGTTTACTACATCTTTATACGTGCCAGGAATAAAAGCAGTATCTGTTTGCCCCGTTGCACCGGCAATGAGGGTATCATTCCGGTACCACTGATTACCCGAAGGATAGTTGCTGGATAAAAGAATTCCATCGAGCTTGATCACAACGGCTGTTGGCGATTTTGCCAGCACGGGAATACGCGGTGACGGACATTTATTTAAAGTCAGTTTCAGGTCGTAAAAGAAATAATAATATTTCCGATAGAAGGTTGTGTCTTTACAATCATTTGGATCAAGTGCGCTATTACCCGTTATGCTAAACACGCCCGGAATGCCCAGTGGGTAGGGATTGGAAGCAATATTATTATTTCTGAACAACGTGGCCCCATCTTCCGCCACTACAATCAGCACATGGTGGCCGGGCGTTGGAACAGCCAGGTTCAGCAGAAAGACGGCACCCGTATCACTTGCTAAATTCCCGGTTACTGCACCGGGTTGCGGATTGGGTGTGGTCGGATATACATCAATGGTATTGCTGGAAATCGGAAAATAACTATATGCACCTGTGCAGGAATCAAAGCTGGCCAGGTCGGCGACCATAAAAGTTACTCTCCCTCCATGGCCCACATACAATCTGGCAGAAGAAATCGTCAGCGGAACTTTATTACTGAAACGGATCAGATTACCCTGAAAGAAATTATATCCTCCGCTGGGGAATTCCAGTTTTGTTTTTGGTCCCACCGTGCCGGTCAAATCATTCAATCCAAGCCAATAGGTTTTATCGGAAGGGATCACCGGGGTTGTTGCGTGGATGCCGGCAGCAATGGGCGTTAAAGCTGTTTTACTGTCGTACCACAATACCGCATCGGAACTGTCGGGGATATTCGCTTTCAATCCGGCCTGCGGAGGATTATCACTACAGATCTCCGCATTTCCGGTTACCGATGTTGCGTTTCCTGAACTCACCATAAGCGTATCGGTAATGGTATTGTTAGCTGTATCCTGATCAGCGTTTAGCTGGGTGCCAACAGTAACGATATATGTTTTTCCGGCCACTGCTTTATAGGTTGGCTGGAATGTGTAAATAACACTTCCGAAAGAAGTAATGGTATCCGGACAAACCGTAGTAATATCAACGAGCGTGATGCCATCGCCAGTGACCTTCAGGGAAATCGGAAAATCAACCTGGGTATTGGTTCCGACATTTTTTATTCTCACTGAAATCCGTTCAGAATCCGTTTGACAAAAAGAGGGAAGTGGATCCACAACGGCATTCAGGCTTACGTCATTGGACAGCGGTACGAACTGCACGCGGAAGTCTTCCGTTTCGCCATTCCCATAATTACCACAGGGATGCACCGCAGACGTATCGGTGGTTTCCTGCGCAACAATGCGCAAAAGCGTATTGTTGTTTATTTTCATTCCTGCAGGAACAGAAATAGTTCCGGAATACGTAACGCTGCCACCACTCAACACGCTGCTGACAGCAACCGTTTCACCGGGATCCGTGAAATTGTTATTATTATTATAATCTATAAAGATCTTTACCACTTTCTGCGCAGTGCTCCCATCACAACTGCTGAGTTTAATGGTGAATGGGAACAATTGACTGGACTGCAGGTTGATCGTTTTACTGGTATAATCGGTGTACACAGTGCAACCGGTGGGATTGGTATTATTGATATTGCTGATGGTAACCTGGTCAATCCGCGTGCCGGCACTACTGGTTGCCGCAGATGCACAATACGCTTGGCCGCCTACGCCGCTGGCGATAAGAGAATAAGCCTGCGCACCATGTTGCAAGCTGCCTTTATGCGTAATCTGGAGGTTGTATGTTTTACCGGGGATGGCATTATTGATTAGTATCTTTTCCAGGTTATTCAGGGTATCATCTCCATTCGTAGCGGCATTGCCCGGATTTCTGCGATCGAGGATCCAGGGCGTATACGTATTGCCGTTACCAACAACGCGAAGATCCAGGTCGTTCACCAGTTTACGCGCCGGATTATTTAAGAGGTTGACTTCATCCACCGTTGCTGCGGGGTCGGTCCAGCTAAGCGTTACCAGCAATGGTCCTTTTCCCGAAGCCACTACCGGAATGGAAAAAGTACTTCCATTGGTTAAATTATTTTCATAGATCAGCTGATCGGTATTATTGGAAGTGATCACGGATGCGGCCTTCGGCATATCGATAAGTCCGTATCCGAATTGGTAATCCGGACCGTCGGCCGGACCGGCTTCATCTGCCGTATGAATGAGAATGCCTTTCAATGTTGCTGATCGCAGGAAGGCGCCCCCATGAAGTTTTGAATAATATTCCTGGAGAAGAAGGGATGAACCAGCTGCTGCAGGAGAAGACATGGATGTGCCGCTAAAGATGGCATACGCATTATCCGAGGTGCTGATACTGGATAAAACATTTATGCCGTCCGCCACCAGGTCGGGTTTGATTCTTCCATCATCTGTAGGTCCCCAGCTGCTGAATTCTGCCAGCACCACATCAGCAGGCTGACTATATCCGCCAGGAATGGGATTAACCGCACCGATGGCGATAATATTCTTAGCGTTTCCATAAGTGGGAATGATATCATAGGCGTCGTTACTGCTGAGGTTGGCCGGTCTGTTCCCCGCCGGTATCATGGTGCCGCTGGTATTGGGGCGATAATAAGGCTGCCCTACAGCGGGTCCGGTTACATCCCGGTTATTACCCACGGATTTTACGATAAGATAGAAGGGAGCATTATAAGCAATGGAATCCCATACCTGCGTTTCGTCAGAATAATATCCGAATTTATAATCTGCTGTATCCCCCGGGTCGCCATTGAATTCCCAACGGTTTTTATCCGTATTGAAGTTCCATCCGGCAATCGTTCCATAGGAATGGTTTGATATCAGCAGGTTTGGCGATTCTGCAAACATTTCAGTAAGGTGGTTGATAAAATCGTAGGCAATCAGTTGCTGGGCACCGAAAGACATGCCCTTGGCTGATGGGTTTACACCGGATGCAATCAGGGTGCCGGAAACATGGGTAGAATGATCGCTCAGGTCCGCCGGCGCATCCTTCTGAAGGATTCTTCCGGTTAATTCCTGGTGGGTTGCCCGTACTTTACCTCCGTCCCAGAGCGCGATTTTGCCTTTGAGCGCGGGTGAAGAGCCATTGAGGTTTAGTCCCGTGCTGCCACCCGGCCAAAGCTGGTTGGTGCCGATAGTAGCTGCAGAAATAATATTATTGTTTGTGGCCACATAAAGTGGCTTACCATGGGGATCGAGACCGTATAAGACAGCCCGGTTCCCGTTTTTCATGGAAATAAATAAAGGCCAGCCATTTTGTTTGGAAAGATGAAGCAGCCGGGTGGCCATTTCCTGATGTATGGCTGCGGATCGGATGGCAGCCTTTCTCAGTTCGCTAATATTGGTTTTAACTTGTGCAGAAACTCCGGAAAAAATGGATAAGGCAACCAGTATCAGAAGTACATATTTCTTGGGTATCATGAGGCTCATTAAATGATAAATACCTTTTAAAATTACAGATTTTTAGCCAGCACCAGCTTTTTTGATTTATCTTCCAGTTAGTTAGATATCAGCACTATGCTACCTAAAAAACACATGCTATCAGTTGCCTTCTGCCTGGCGGTTTTACTTCCGGCATTCAGACAGGTAAAGAAAACCGGGATTGAAGGGTATATATTCAAAGTTGCCGGTAACCGGATGCCCTCTCCCGATGTAAAGCTCAGTCCCCCCAAAGGCATCCCGGCAACCCTCTATATTTACGAGCTGACCAACCTGAACCAGCTTACCCGGGTCGACGAATCCGCTTTTTACAGCACGATCAAAACCCGGTTAGTGAAAACCACCGAATCAGATGCCAGCGGTTATTTCTCTGTAGCCCTCCCCGCCGGCCAATACTCTCTCTTCACCAAAAAAGACGCTTTGTTCTATGCCAATTATTTTGATGGTCAGAATAATGTGGCGCCGGTAAAAGTCAGTCCTGGTAAAGTGACACAGGTTAATGTGAACGTGGATTATGAGGCAAGCTATTAATTTGGTTGACCGTTGACGGTTGACCGTTTTCAGGTGCGAATCCAAACATAAAGGCCGTCAACTGTCAACCGTCAACTGTCAACCGTCAACTGTCAACCGTCAACCGTCAACCTAATTGTATACTGCAAAACTAAGCCCCCGGTTGCTTACCTTTGCAGACCGGATGAGTAATGGTGTGTTATTGGACTTGTATGAAAATTCATCCCGCCTTTTTCAGTTAGCGGACAGGATCACCATGTCCCAGCCCCAGCACCTCCTGCTGAAAAATCTTCATGGCAGTGCCCCGGCCTTTGTTTTGGCCGGGATATTCAATCTGGGAACGACCAGTCAGCTTAACCACCTGGTGATTTGTGAGGATGCGGAAACAGCCGCCTACCTGCATAATTCGGTGGAGAATCTCACCAAAGGACTGGATATCTTCTATTTCCCTTCTTCTTTTAAGAATACCAAATCCTACCATCAGCTCAACAGCAGTCATGTAATGCTCCGTACCGAAGCATTAACACGCTGGAGCGCCGGAGGAAATAAAAAAATGCTGATTACTTATCCGGAAGCCCTGTTTGAAAAAGTGGTTCTTCCCGAAACCCTGGCCGGCAACATGATCCGCCTCAAATCCGGCGGGACCATCAATCCCGACGCCCTGATGGAATCCCTGCTGGGCTATGGGTTTGAAAGAACTGATTTTGTGTATGAACCAGGGCAGTTTGCTTTACGCGGCGGCATCCTGGATATTTATTCTTTCGGCAATGAAAAACCTTACCGTATTGAGCTCTTCGGAAATGAAGTGGACTCGATCCGTATTTTCGATCCCGAATCGCAACTGAGTGAACGCCG
>JAYVXJ010000532.1:0-1569 GCA_043785285.1 Chitinophagaceae bacterium | reverse complement strand
CTACTTTTCATTGATTCCTGAGCTTTTCTTTTAAACAGCCAGGATGATTTTTGATTAATAGAAAATTCTCTTGCCAGTTCTGTTGTCGACATCCCTTTTTTCTTAACGGCTATCCTGAACGACATTCCAAAAGCCTTTAACAGCGGTATTTTCAGCTTGTGAAAAACTGTATTGGCTGTTACCGACTCGTCATAGCGACAGGCCTGGCATCGCAAATGAAACCGGGTCTTTCCTTTATAACTTTTTGTAAAACCACATCTACGACACTTATATCCATCCTTCCACTTTAAATCGAACAGATACTGCTTACAATCATCTTCGCTTTTAAAGAACTTATTAAACTGCTGAATTGAAATTCCTTGAAACATGCCAATATATTTAGCGCTAAAATACTAATTATTCTGGTATTCAAATATTCTCTATTTTCGCTTTGCACTCTAAATGGATAATCCTATTAAATAATATTAACTTTAGTTAAGCTTCCTTCCTGAAATAGTTTCCCTTTCCTCTAAAATACATGTTACCATGCAACGTAGAAAATTTATTCAAAATTCGGGCTTTGCTGCGATAGCTATTGGAGTTTTTGGGAATGTAGCTTGGAGTAGAGATCGGTTTATTGGTGACACGCCGACTACTACTGATGTTTTGGGACCGTTTTACCGGCCGGGCGCACCTATGAGAAACAATATCAATTCAAAAGGTTTTATCGGAAAACCATTTCATATTTCAGGCACGGTTTTTAAAGAAGATGGAAAAACTTCATTCAAAAATTGCATGATTGAAATATGGCAATGCGATGAAAATAGGGTCTATGATAATATCTCTGAAGAATACAGATATAGGGGTGCACAAAAAACCGGGAACGATGGGAAATACCATTTTATATGCATGCATCCTATTCCTTACCCTGCGGCTGAAAATTCCCCTATATGGCGGCCAGCCCATATTCATTTGCTTGTTTCAGGAGAAAGACAACAGGATTTGATTACGCAGATTTACCTGGAAGGAGATCCATATCTCGGGAAAGATATTGCCTCCATGTCCCCGCAGGCCGTTAAACGCATATTGAAAATTAAAAGAAATGCAACGAATGAAGAATCCATTCAATTTGATATCGTGATGGCGAAAGAGTTTAGGCCTGACAAAACTGTTTTTGCGAAACTTTCCGGCGTATATAAAATGAGCGACAAATCATACATGGAGTTTTACGAAAAAGACGATCTGTTAATCATGAAATGGAACAGCCAGATTCGGGAAGGGCTCTCTTACAAGGGTAACAACACATTTTCAGGAGGAGTAGACAATTTAACAACTGCGAATTTCCAGCTACAAAAAAATAATGAGGTAAATGTTAAAGTGCATTTCAAATCTATTACCATGGGTGAGATAGACCTTGAAGGAATCAAGACATTTAAATACACGAATTGAGCTAAATCAAAATGTAGTTTCTGTTGAATTTAAAAATATTTTGCAATACAATTTATTAGCATAGCGTAAAAAAAATGGGATCAAACGATCCGATTTATTGACCAGACAAATTAGTAGTTTTGGCAATTCCTACAGCATTGT
>JAYVXJ010000531.1:0-1573 GCA_043785285.1 Chitinophagaceae bacterium | reverse complement strand
TGAAAGGCTATGCCATCAAAGAGCCTGTATTCAGTTTTGATAAATTTCCCGGAGTGAATAAAGAACTGGGACCGGAGATGAAGTCAACCGGAGAAGCGATCCGCTTCATCAAAGATCTGAAAGATCCTTACTTCAGGCAGTTGTATAAAGACAGGAGTATGTACCTGAGCAAATAAAGATTACACGTCTACCAGTCCGTTGCGGATGGCATACATAACGAGCCCGACGCGGGACTTCACCTTCAGCTTTTCGAAAAGGTTGTTGCGGTATTCATCCACCGTGCGCGGACTTACATACATTTTCGCGGCGATATCTTTATATGTAATCTCGGTGCAGATGAGCCGCAGGAAATCTTTTTCTCTCTGGGTCAACGGCTCAAGCTCATCCGAACGGTCAACGTCCTTATGCAAACCGCTGATGATTTTTCCGGAAATATAATCCGAGAGATAGAAATTTTTTTTCATCACAGAATCCAGTGCATTTTTCAATTCATCCGGATCTATGTTTTTGAGAATATATCCTTTGGCGCCCAGCCTCAGCATTTTGATGATCGTCCTTTCATCACTAAACATCGAAAGCGCCAGGATCTTGATTTTGGGATAATTTTTATTCAGCCAGCCCGCCGTTTCGAATCCATCCATTTCCGGCATGTTTACATCCAGCAAAACCAGGTCGGGAATGATATGCTGGGCAATCTTATTTTTAATTTCTTTCCCGTTGTCGGCTTCAAACAGCACCATATAATCGTCGAAGGAACCGATTAGCTTTCCCAACGCCTTCCGGAGAAGTGTATGATCGTCTGCAATTGCTACCTGAATCTGCTTTGTAACTGAAGCCATAGTGCTGCCTAAGATAGTTGATTCAATGATAATGTAACGGATATGGTGGTTCCTTTGCCAGGCTCGCTTAACATGGTCATATTTGCTCCAATCATTTTCGCCCTGTTTCTCATACTTTTCAGTCCCAGTCCGCTGGAACCACTGGTCAATGCCTTTTTTTGCTGTGTATTAAACCCAACCCCATTATCCTGAATAGTCAGTACAAATGTATAATCACTTGAATAAACTATCGACACATTAACACGGGTGGCTTTTGAATGTTTAAGAATATTATTCATCATCTCCTGGTACATACGAAAAAGAAAAATGGACTTTTGTTCGGGAAAATGGAATTCATCCCCCTGCACTTCATACTGAATTTCCATCAGGCCGGTTTTCCGGATGGATGCAATATCAAAATTAATGGCTTCCTGCAAACCGATATCCGAAATTCTGTCTGTATGGAGACTTTTCGTAAGATCAGCCATGTCGTGGATCACTTTATGGAGCATTTCTTTGGAATTCTGGACCCCTTCATAGGCGGGGTGTTCCTTTTCAATAGGCGCGATAGACATCCAGAGCTTGATCACAGAGAGCGTTTGACCTATATTATCATGTAGTTCCTGGGCGATCGTTTTAAGGGTTGATTCCTGGATTTCCAACTGCGAGCGAAGTACTTCCTGTTCGTATTCTTCTTTCATCCGGATCATTTCCCGTTCCTGCTTCTGTCGTTTTCTCTGATACAGAAAGAACAT
>JAYVXJ010000530.1:0-1573 GCA_043785285.1 Chitinophagaceae bacterium | reverse complement strand
CGATACAGTAGTATAGCGGATGGCATGGTTCGTCAGTGGGAAAAACTGGCAGGTGCGGGCGATCATTATGCGCTAACTTTTAATGATAAAAATACCTGGAGCCAGAAATATAATCTGGTATGGGATAAAGTGCTTGACCTGCACCTGTTCCCGGATTCCGTGTATCAAAAAGAAGTAAAATATTATCTCGGCAAACAAAATGCGTTCGGACTTCCGCTCGATAGCCGGAAAACCTATACTAAGTCTGACTGGATTTTATGGACCGCCGCATTAACCAATAACCGCAAAGACTTTGAAGCCTTCATTGATCCGCTGTATAAATACCTCACCGAAACGCCTACCCGCGTGCCTTTGAGCGACTGGCATGAAACGCTCGATGGTAAAAAGGTGGGATTTCAGGCGCGAAGTGTGGTGGGTGGATATTTTATGGAAGCACTATACTGGCAGTTGCACCATTGAAAAATGATTAGGGCAGGTTTTATTAGCAGTTATTGGAGGAGTTGATTAGTGCGAAAGATTTTGGGTCTGACCTGAACAGGCATATTTGTGTTGATCTTTTAAACGCTGATGAAATTTATTTTGCGCTGGCATTGAAGGAGAAAAAATTTAGAAGGGTCGTAAAAAGAATCCTGACGCAGAAAAATATGGGTATCCGGTTCGAAGTGACCGCAAAACCACTAAAACCGGTTGACCCTGCCTTATCGGCACAACCTACCGGGCGCGTTCATAAGAATGCAACGGTTAAAAAGAAAGAATTAATCAGGAAAACAAAGCGGGCTTTAGCCTGAGATTCCCCGGATGCAGCCAAACAAAGGATCCTTCCAGAGGCAGAATTTTTAAATGGGCGGAGCAAGGTTTATCTTTGCCGCATGCACTATGTTTCTGCTGAAGGCCTGGGGAAGTCGTATGGGATTAATCCACTTTTTGACAATATTTCCTTTCACATCGAATCGGGCGATAAAATTGCGCTGATCGCGAAAAACGGTACTGGAAAATCCACTTTATTGAAAATTCTTGCCGGAAAAGAAACGGTGGATAAAGGTAAAGCCTGGATCTCCAAGGACATTACCGTTACGTTCTTCGAACAGGAGCCTAAATTTCAGGAAGAACTCTCCGTACTGGATAATGTGTTTCATCACAAACATCCGGTAATCACTGCCATTAAAGCGTTTGAAGCGGCCAGCGAAAGCGGGGACACCGACGCATTGATGGAGAGTATTGACCAGATGGACCATCTCAGTGCCTGGGATTTTGATGCGAAAGTGAAACAGATCTTCAGCCGCCTGAATATCGAGCATTTGATCCAGCCAGTCAAAACCCTGAGCGGGGGGCAGCGTAAAAGAGTCGCGCTGGCCAGAACCCTGATCGATGTCGGGTTCGGAAACCCGGAAGTGTTGCTGATCATGGATGAGCCGACCAACCATCTCGACATAGAAATGGTGGAGTGGCTCGAAAACTACCTGAACCAGCAAAACATTACACTGCTGGTGGTTTCGCATGACCGTTATTTCCTGGACAATGTTTGTAATGAGATCTGGGAGATGGACCGCAGTTCACTCTTTGAATACAAAGG
>JAYVXJ010000529.1:0-5412 GCA_043785285.1 Chitinophagaceae bacterium | reverse complement strand
GCAGTAGCATTCATTTACAACCAGGTGCTAAAAATGGCTATCAGACAGTCAATGGTGGTGACCTTTCATCAAATGCTCAATTCAGCAATTTCGATTTGAAGCTGGAATGGAAGATCGCCAAAAAAGCAAACAGCGGAATTATATTTTATGTACATGAAGATACCAGCAAATACAAAGGAAACGGGAAGACTGGTCCGGAAATGCAGGTATGCGACAAAGACAGCAATGAAGACGCCCACAGCTTTAAACATGAAGCCGGTGATTTGTATGATTTGATACCTTCTACGGTTATGTCAGCCAAAGGATTCGGTGAATGGAATGCAGTTGAAATCGTCAGCAATAACGGAAAACTGGATTTATTCCTCAACGCTGTGCATATTATTTCCGCTACTTTGTGGGATGACAAATGGAAGCAATTGATCGCTGGTAGTAAATATAAGGACATGCCTGGATTTGGATCTTTCAAAACAGGCCGCATTGCGTTGCAGGATCACGGTGAAGAAGTGTGGTATAAAAATATAAGGATAAAAAACTTATAGGTCATCATCCCTTACTGCTTTCCTTTAAACCCAATTCTATTTCTATCCTCCCATTTTTTTTGAGCAGCCTTTTCATCTAAAAGATTTTCGATGGCATCATAAATACCATTTAACTGTATATCGTGTTCCCCGATTCTTTGCTGTATTTCCTTTAATTGCACTACAAGATCTCCTTTCTGTAATGCTATTCTTCTGATTTCCACAAAAGCTCTCATGATCGCAATATTCATGTTTATAGCCTTATCGGAATTCAGTATGCCGCTTAACATGGCTACCCCTTGCTCCGTAAATGCATAGGGTAAATATTTACTATGCTGCCCACGACCCTTGTTTAAGGTTTCATTTTGCAACCTTAAAGAATGATCATTTTTTTCTAAGGTTTCAATTTGAAACCTTACACTTTCAACCTCTTCCTGGGTAAGCTGAAACATGAAATCTTTAGGAAAACGTTTTATATTCCGCTTTACAGCCAGGTTTAGTGCCTTGGTTTCGGTTTCGTACAAGGTAGCCAGGTCTCTGTCCAGCATTACTCTTTCACCCCGTAATTCATAAATCCTGTTTTGAATGCTGCGAATAATTTGCATATAAATAATTTATTAATTATAACGTCGCTTAAGCGGTAAACTTTAAAGAAAAGAAATTTCCATTTGAAAAACAAGTAGGGAAAAAGGCGAATCGGGAATTAGTCGGTTTTTTACGTAATTTAACCAGCTCAAAATGAAAAAATAAACTCACAAGGAATTCTCACATTTCTTCAAATATGGAAATGTTCTACAGGCTAGCGGGAGGCGGGTTATGCTGCAAATTACAAAATCCAGATGTATAATTCTTCCGAACCTCCCGAAAACCCCTCTTCGTTATTTCCGGAGCTTCCCGTAAGGGATGATGGGTGATCCCATTCATCGCCAACCCCTGCATTTCTATTAACTTTTATTGTATATTTAGGGGCAAAAATATCAGGTCTGTATGGATTATAAATTCCCAAATGTTACCTTACTCATCACCCACTACAACAGGAGTGGCTCATTGGAAAGGTTACTCAATGCATTTGAGAAATTAAACTGTTCATTTGAAAATATAGTCGTTTCTGATGATGGAAGTAAAGCTTTCCACATTGAAAAAATTCTTTCTTTAAAAAACAGGTTTAATCTACAGCTGGTCACAACAGAAAAAAATAAAGGTCTTGGCAATAATATTAATAAGGGGCAGGATGCTGTAAAATCTTTATATACTTTGTATGTTCAGGAAGATTTTATTCCCCGGCCAACGTTTCCGGAAAAGTTAATATTCTCCCTGGAATGCATGGATAAGATGAAGGATATGGATATTATTCGTTTTTATTCTTATAGAATATATCCCTATTTAAAGCCGTTGTCGAATGGGTTTGCCGACATGCTATTTAATCCATTCAGCTGGGGCTATGAAAAATTTTATTATTATAGTGATCATCCTCATTTGAGAAGGTCAACTTTTTTCGATAAATTCGGCAGATATGAAGAAGGGCTTAAAGTTGAAGTCACTGAATATCGTATGATGTTATCATTTCTCAGAAAAAAGGGCAAGGGCTTGTTTTACGAAGATTTCAAAAGTTTATTCGATCAATATAATCCTGATGATGAGCCTAGTACGGTAAAAAGAGAGGGCTTGAGACGTAGTGAGAACTTCGTGATAAGAAACATACGTCACGTATTCAGATACGTTAAATTCAATTATAATTACTTCAAGCCTTAATTTTTAAGTTCGTCTTCAATTGTTTCCACATCCATAATCTGATCTTTTATTCAATGGTATGCTGATTTATCCGACCTTTTCATTGTTCAATTTCTGCTTAACTACATCAGCAGGATATTTCAAGGCAAGCTTTCTGATTTCATAAGCGAATTCCTTATACGTTTCCTCCCACAAACGAGCTTCCTCTTCCGTGTAATCATAAAATCCTTTGGCATTAGCGACACCTTTACCACCAGCCTTTACAATATCATCAATGAGTTTAGGAACTTCGGATGAATTACTAAGGGTCGGGAATAAATCCTTCATTACCGTATGATAAGCTTGTACGCCGGTCAGGTCCATCCAGCGAAAAACGCCAACCAGGGTCATCCAATATCCGGCATTGTTCCTGCAAGCCCTGTCAACATCTTCTATTGTTGCATATCCGTTTTCAACGAGATTAAACGCTTCCCGATACATTGCGTACATCAGGCGGTTGGCAATAAATCCCCGAATATCCTTTCTGACCAAAGTTGGTTCTTTGCCCCAGTAGCGGGCTATTTCATATACGTATTCCCCCCTTTTACAGTCACTTAATTCGCCACAAATAATTTCCAAAAACCGTGTTGTATGGGAAGGTTCAGACCAATGAAGGCCTAAAAACCTTTCCGGATGCTTTGTTTGTTTCTGCAGTATACTAATGGGAATCGCTGATGTATTACTGGTAAGAATTGAATCTTCTTTAATTACAGCTTCTATCAGCTGGTAAACTGATTTTTTTATTTCCAAATTCTCAATTGTGCATTCTATAACGAGATCACATGGCTTCAGGTAATTATAATCTTCCGTTAGCTTTAGGTTTTTAATATAATAATCAGGGCCTTCTTTAATCATCCCCTCTTTTTGAGATTTTAACAGATGTCCCCGGATCCTGCTTTCTGCATGTTCCAGATCTATCGATAATGGAGCGACCGCAATAACCGGATGACCTGCCATAAGTAAACAGGTGGTAATGCTACAACCCATCAAGCCAAGGCCAACTATGCCTATCGTAATTTTATCCGCTTCTGGTAGATTTGACATCTTTATTTTTTATTAGTTTAAACTTACCCTTTTTTCCCATAATTATGAAGAAAGCCTGGCAATGGCATCGATCTCTATTTTTATTCCATGACCCAATACCGACTGAACTGTTGTGCGGGCGGGCTTCACCTTATCGAAATACTTTGCATACAAAGCATTATACCGGTCAAAATCGTCTGCATAAAATAAATGAACCGTACCTTTCACTACATCGTGTAAAGTGCATCCCGCGTCTTCCAAAATAAATTGTATAGTATGCATGACCCGCGTGGTTTATTCTTCTATGCTTCCCAACCGGAATTTGCCGGATTCAAAATCAAAGGGCCCTGCCCGCTGACGAACACCCATCCATCAATTCCCGCAGCAGCCGAATAAGCAGCAGTTGAAAACTTGCCTTTTATATTTTCCGGATGACAAATTTCTCTTTTTATCATGACGACTCAGGTTTTTTGCATTGAATTTCCTTTCTTATTAATAAGTTGCCCTTCCACCCGAAAGATCATAAGTGAACCCTGTAGTAAAGCTATTTTCCGGAGATACAATAAACTCCGCAGTAGCAGAAACTTCTTCCAGCGTACCACATCTTTTCATCGGTATTTTTTCGGTCATGTAGGTTACCTGTTCGTCCGGCATCGCATCCACCAAAGCAGTCCGGATAACCGCGGGGGCAAGTGCATTCACCGATATGCCGGATTGAGCATATTCCTTTCCCTGGACCTTGGTCATTCCTATCACCGCTGCCTTTGATGATGAATATGCAAGCATTCCTGCATTCCCTTCTTTCCCCGCAATGGAGGCAATGTGTAAAATGCGGCCATAATTATTTTTGAGCATCCAGGGCAAAACATATTTAGAAGTTAAATAAGAACCCATAAAATTTACCTCAAATACCGCACGTAGGTTACCGGATGCAACCTCATGACTTTTTATATTTGTCTGACCCGTTATTCCAGCACTATTCACCAAAATATCAATTCGCCCAAAACGTTGTGCAACCTGATCAATCGTATGCTGCACTTTTTCTTCATCCGTAACATCTAATTCGTAAACCTCACATTCGGTTTTGAGTTGCCCCTTTAATATCACCAGATCCATTAATTGCAAATCAAATAGAGCAAGTTTAACTCCCCGTTCAGCCAACTTCTTCGCAATGGCTTTTCCCAATCCGGAAGATGCACCTGTTATAATGGCAATTTGATCTTTAAATAGCAAGCTCATGTCGGTTTGTTTAATACTCAATTTACACAATGATCCGTTCGGTATTTAGCACAACCGATTGTGCAATTTATTTTAGCGCAATCGGTTGTAGTTTTTACAAATAAATAATTGACTGTACCAGCTTAAAAATGACTAAATTCTACCCTGGCTAAAAGGGATATCCAGATTGCCCAACATTTGATCAACAGACATTATGCATCGCTGGCATACCATATTCTTACTAAGAATCTTATTGGGTTTATCTGCCATTCATTTAGGATTGATGAACCGCGAATATACAAACTAATGAAGAGGTAAGTTAGATCCTGGCTCTCGGTTTATGATACGTAAACCCTTATTTGCCGAGCATAGGGAATAGTCTTTTAATGTCATCATCGTTTGGTTGTTCACCATACTCGCATATTTCATAAGACTCGGCATGTTGAACTTTATCAGCCCTTTCCCTGCCATACCATTTTTCCAGAGACAACCTCATTTCCGGTGTAATGGGATCCGATAATCTTTTGGCAAGCCATTTAATCCGGTCGGTTTTATTTTGAGGAACCTGGTCGAAATAATGACCAATCCAGGGCAGCCATTCGTAAACCTGCGATTCATGCGCATCAAATGCGGCAACTTTTTTATCAAACGTACTGGTAATGTCTACTGTTATATCCGGTCGGAATGAGTTAGGCTTCTGAAAATGATCCTGATAATATAAAAAAACAGGATTCTTTTTTAACGCAGGCGTTTCCGGAGCAATATTGGGTACTGCCACCATATATGCTGCATCCTGTACAAGGATACCGGTATATCTGTGATCCGGATGATAATCATTGGTGCGGGGCGCAATCACGATATCCGCATTCCATTCACGAATCGC
>JAYVXJ010000528.1:0-1576 GCA_043785285.1 Chitinophagaceae bacterium | reverse complement strand
GCATGCACTGGCATAAACACAAAGTAAGTGCCCGCCATTTTCAGGGGTATAAAAAATTGAATAAAAGAATGCCCGTTGCCGTAGCGCTCGGCGGAGATCCGGTGTATGCTTATTCTGCTACTGCACCCTTACCCGATAACGTGGATGAATACATGCTTGCGGGATTTCTACGGAAGAAGAAAGTGGAACTGGTGAAATGCCTTACACAACCTGATGTGGAAGTACCCGCCGATGCCGATTTTGTTATTGAAGGATATGTAGATCCACAGGAAGAGCCCATCTGGGAAGGGCCATTCGGAGATCATACCGGATATTATTCGTTGCCGGACTGGTATCCTTCCTTTCATGTAACCGCCATCACCCATAAAAAAAATCCGGTGTATCCGTCAACCATTGTGGGTATTCCCCCGCAGGAAGATGCGTGGCTGGGAAAAGCTACAGAACGGATTTTTCTGGCACCAATGAAAATGATGATGATCCCGGAAATTGTAGATATGGAAATGCCCGTTGAAGGCGTGTTTCATAATCTGGTGATCGCGCAAATACATAAGGAATACGCAGGGCACGCACAAAAAGTAATGAGCGCTATGTGGGGAGCCGGACAAATGATGTTTAATAAAATTCTTGTTCTCGTGGATGAAGGTGTTTCCATCAGCAACTACTCATCTCTAGCCCAATATGTTTTTAAAAATCTGAACCCTGCCACCGATATTTCTTTTGCACAAGGACCCATGGATGTTCTCGATCACAGTTGCAGCAAGCTGGGATTCGGAGGAAAAATGTGCCTGGACGGAACCAGAAAATTTCCGGAAGAAACAGATGAACGGTATGGGATTCCCACCATGGGAACGACAATCAGGAAAGAAGATATACTGGAGGCATTTTCAGAAATCAGAGGAGTAAATATTCAATTACTCCAACAAGATATTCCCTGTCTGATTGTATCGGCTGCAAAAAACCGTAAGGGTCAGATACGTGAACTGCATCAGGCACTGGCAGCTAAACTGGTTAATCCGTATGCTGTGAAACTGATCCTTTATATAGATGATCTCATTGACCCAAACCACCTTCCTGTAGCCCTCTGGCGATTTTGTAATAACCTGGATCCCAGGCGAGATCACATTTTATTTGAAGGAAAACAGGAGGATAAGTTGTATGCCTGCATGGGGTTGGACGGTACTACCAAAACAGAAGCAATGGATGATTTCCAGCGAGACTGGCCAAACATTATTGTTGCCGATGATCAAACCATTTCCAGCGTGGATAAGAAATGGGCATCCCTGGGATTGGGAGCATTCATTCCTTCGCCATCTCAATCTTTCCGCGATCAGTTATATGGAACGGAAGCAGTTGCAGCTGTTTGAAAATTTATATTACCGGTTACTATATCCGACTGAATATACTTCCGCTTTCAGGTTCAGATTCTGCGTTTCATTAGAAAGGCATTCTATGGTAAGCGGCTTGCCGAAATCCAGATCATCTTCACTTATTTCGCCGGCAGCCCAGGATAAACCGCTCCATATCATTTTATCGTATTCAATATGAATAGGAACCGGCCTGCCCTTTTGAGACACAT
>JAYVXJ010000527.1:0-1577 GCA_043785285.1 Chitinophagaceae bacterium | reverse complement strand
GCTTACCCTTGCCGCTTTCAATTTGTTGCAACAGGTTTTCCACCGCCCGCTGTTTTGTGTCCATGGCATCTTCGTGCGGAGCCGTACGATAGCAAGTGATGAGGTCGGTATTTTCTGCCAGCGCCACAGAAATATTGCCATGCAGATCCATCGAAGTGGATACGATGGTGTTATAACCAACAACCGTTCTGATTCTTTTTAACAGATCCGCTTCGGGGTCATCCAGCCCCACCACACTCATAGCGCCATGAATATCGAAATACAGTCCGTCGTAAGGTCCATTTCGTTTTAGTGAATCCAGCAACTTACCAACAAGCGATTCATAAGCTTCCCTTGTAACGGCGCCGCCCGGAAGTGCATGGCCGACAATTGTGGGCACCCAATCAGCCCTTTTCAGCAGCGGTGAATCAGCGCTCAAAAAAGGATAAAACGCAAAAACATCTTTTCCATACTTTGCATGAAACGCAGCTTCATCTGTAAGCGCCGGAGAAAAAGTACTCGATTCAATGGCCAGCCCTGCAATTGCAATGCGGGGCAATAATTTTTTCTTGTTCTGGCAGCCCGTTGAGAAGCAAAAGATGCCATAAGCGGTAATAAATAGTAAGGATAGTTGCTTCACGATATAAAATTTAATAGGTTTATTTGTTGCCTCCATAAAAAGATTTGTCAGCTTATCAAAAGGTATGATTTATTTTGTGATAACAGCAATGAGCAGGCACTTTTCCTTCTCCCTTGCTGATGATCCAC
Organism: Chitinophagaceae bacterium; assembly: GCA_043785285.1. Taxonomy (GTDB): domain Bacteria; phylum Bacteroidota; class Bacteroidia; order Chitinophagales; family Chitinophagaceae; genus Puia. The sequence goes on along the minus strand of JAYVXJ010000527.1, from coordinate 830 downwards.
TTCCCAATCTAAACACAATCCAAATTCCCCTGGTGGTTGTTGCGGCTTATCGCCGATAACCGAAGCAGTAAGAAGTGCATCATTTGTTTATCTTTGAAAAGTAGCATAGACAAAGGCTAAATTGAAACGCTGCGATGAACACCTGGTTCGGAAGACACATAATTAAAAAGTAGCCAACAAAAAGTAACATCCCAATATAAAACCAAGATTGATAAAATATTTACTGCTCATAACAATTGTTGTTTTTATCTCCTGTACCACTACCAGGTACAATAGGCAGGAAGTGTATTTAAAAGAGATTAGCAAGTACAATTTGAACAATGGAGATACGCTGGTGGATATTGGTTGCGAAACGGGATTTCACGACAACCAGGTTGCGTACTATTATCCCAATGTATATTTTGTGCTGGAAGACATTGATGCAAATAATTTAGCACAGATCAAAAAAAACAATGCAAATCCGCAGTTTGAAAATCCCATGAAGGGCGGCTATGAACTTGTGTTGGGAGGCGAAGACAGCATTCCGCTGAAACAGGCAAGCTATAAAAAAATTCTCTGCAGAAAAACCCTGCATGAATTTGCCCATCCTGGCAAAATGATCAGTGAATTTAAAAGAATCCTGGTGCCCGGTGGAGAAGTCATAATAGTAGATATCAATCCTAAATATCCGGGGCAAAAATTTCATGATTGTATAAGACCATTTTTAAACAAAGCGCAAATCATTCAACTGTTTACCAACCAAGGCTTCCGGGTAAAATCGGCCGAGTCATTTAAGGCTAAGTCTGCTGACCTGCAGGATGGAAACATCATTGTATTTATAAAATAAAAAC
>JAYVXJ010000526.1:0-5438 GCA_043785285.1 Chitinophagaceae bacterium | reverse complement strand
AATTATGTCGCCTCGATCGCCTCTCCGCTCAGGCCCGACGTCACCAATGCCTACACCCACGCCGTCCAGGCGATCCATCCCGGCATGGCGGTGTTCCCATGATCAGCCTTGCCGGACCTAAAATCAATCCGAAAGCATTTGAGCTGGATAAGAGTATGTTCAAATTAAAACCGCAAACAACAGCCTTGATCGTAATCATATTACTACTGATTGCGGCGCTTTATATTAAATTCTGGTAGAACAAAATAAAAAGTAAAAATTAAAAAGAGAGCCAGAATTCAAAAGGCCATATAGCCAATCAGTGCTGATGATCGCTGGTTACCATTTTTTAATTTTTACTTTTTACTTTTTATTGCATGCCTTGCATGGCATCCTGAGAACCGGAAGTATTCATGTTCTTTCTCTTGAAAAGGGAAACATCCATTTTCCCGAAGCGGTATGAAAAGTTAACCCGAACCAGTTGAGGATCGCGCAGGCGGTTATAATCCTGAACGAAAAACTCACTTTCTGAATGCTGTTTAGAATATTTCGTTCTGAAAATATCGCCGATGGAAACACTGAGTGTACCCGCATCGTTCTTGAAGAAACTCCGACTCACCGCCGCATCCACGGCCCAGAAAGCGGCAATATATCCCTGAGAAGCACTCTGCCCTCCCCGCATACCGGGAGGTCCGCCGAAACCGCCGCCACCCGTATTTACCGGCAAATTGGATTTAGATTGATATAACCCGGTAATCTGCAATTTGAATTTGGCAGGCAATTTAAAATTACTGTTGATTTTTCCAAACCAGCTCCATAATGCATCCTGGGAAGGGGTTATATTGTCGGTATTGATCTTGGAATTGTACACGTTTATGTTGGTAGTAAGATCCCACTCATTGGTTAACTTGTTTACGGCTGTAAATTCTGCACCAATGGTTTGACTATAACTCGCGTTGATATACGTATTCACAAGGTCATTCTTCCCTGAAATTTGATTGGTGAACGTATCCAGGTAACGCGTGATCAGGTGGTCCGTCCGCTTGTAGTATAAGGAAGCCAGGAAAGTGTTATTTCCCTTCAAGGTTTTCAGATAAGACATCTCCAGCGAATTGGTAAACTCCGGAACAAGATCCGGGTTACCTCTTGTGATATTCAGGCTATCCGTATAATCCGTGTAGGGAATCAGCTGAAAGAAATTCGGACGGTTGATCCGGCGTGTATAGCTTATTTGCAATTCCTGCTTATTCTTCAGTTTCTGGCTAAGAAAAACGGATGGAAAGAAACTGATCGGATATGAATTGCTGTACCGTTGTTTGGTATTTAAAAGTTCACCCGTATAGTTTGAACTTTCCGCACGCAATCCAACCTGGTAACCAAAGTCCTTGATTGCGCTAGTGAAAGAAAGGTATCCGGCATACACATTATTCGTGTTCTTATAATTTGTGGAAGCGGAAGGCACTAAATAAAAATCATTGTTCCCCAGCGTATCATAATAATTGTAGTTATTATTCAGCAGGTTCTGGCTGTTCATACGCAAACCCGTCTCCAGCTTGGTTTTCAGGTCAAAGGGATGCGCATAATCTGTTTGCACGGTAAAAAATTTATTGTTCCCGTTTCCGTCAACTTTCTGCTGCTGAAAATGACCTACAGCCGATCCGGGTGCTCCGGTAAGATAATTGGTAATATATAAAGCATTATTCTCATTCTTTCCGGCAAAATAATTCAAGTCTGCCGTAATGTTCTCCCCTTCTTTAGGGAAAAGATGTTTGAAAGCAAACTGCAATCCATGAGCATTAAATACTCTTTTGCTATGGGAGTTGCGTTCACTGTAAAAAGTACTGGTATGATCCGGAAACATGCTGTTATTCTGAATATCCAGATTATCATAAGGTTTGAATTCCCCGCGAACTTTGATTCCGGTTAAAGAAAAAGTGGTTCTTGGGGTCATGAAATAATCAAACCCAATACTTCCAAAGGCAAATCCACCCTTGTTTTTATCATAATTGGTTTGATGAATAGTTGTGGGTGTATCGGTAAAATTAGTCCGGTCGGTGGTTCCTGTGGTCACTCCCCGGTTCTGGTTAACAAACCCTGCGGCAGTGAAATTGAATTTATTCTGACGGAGATTGAAATTCAATCCGCCGTTGACGCCGCCGCGACCGTCCACCCCTATTCTTGCATTCCCATTATATCCGGTTTTGCGATTCTTTTTCAAAACGATATTCAGAATCCCTGCACCGCCTCCGGAAGCGTCGAATTTGGCGGAAGGATTGGTAATCACTTCCACACTTTCGATGGCATCAGCAGGAATCTGATCCAGGGTTAATGTGGTGGGGCGCCCGTCAATATAAATCTGCGGAGTGCTATTGCGGAGGGTAACCTTGCCGTCTATATCCACATTCACCGAAGGCACATTTTTCATAATATCCAGCGCCGTACCGCCTGCATTCACAATATCTTTCTCCACATTATAAACTTTCTTGTCAATATCCATTCTCAGGGTTGGCGGAGTACCGGTAACCGTCACGGATGCGAGTTGTGTGATGTCTATATCGAGTTTGATATTTCCGAGGTCTTTATCGAATCCACCGATGGCATTGCTTATGGCACTCATGGCCTGCACAGGATCTGCACCCGGTTTCAGTGCGTCGCCTGCAGGCATTTTCATCTGGAATAGCAGCATTTGTTCGTACGGTTTGTATCCGGTTGCAGAGATCTTCAGTTTCAGCCCGCCGAACATAGGCAGATCTTCAAAGTTGAAATCTCCGTTGGCTTTGGTGCTAAGTCCTTTCAATAAAACAAACTTGTTTTTCTTAGAAACAGAATCCCTTTTATTCTGAAGAACAAGCACGGTAGCCTCGCTAATAGGATGGCCGGTACTATCTATGATCTTGCCATAGATATGTCCCATATTCGGGACCTTACCTCCTCCCCCCGGAAACTGCGCCTGAACAGTAATGACGCCGGCGAGGGGAAAAATAAACAACAAAAACTTTTTCATAAAACTTGTTTGGTAATAATCAGCAAAACTACTCCGGGGATTTTTAACAACCGGGGAAATTGAGACGATCGGTCAATATCCTGCGACCAAATCCATTATCCCTTATTTCCCTGGCCAATCACCTGGAGCAGGTCGTCCTTATAATGATCGCTTAAGGGCAGTTCCTGGTTACCAAGGAAAACAGAATTCTTGCGGATGGAAGTAATATGGGAAATAGCAACTATGTAGGATTTATGAATCCGGAAGAATTTTTTGGGTGGAAGTTTTTCTTCGATGGATTTCAGGCTCATTCGAATGACCAGTGGTTTGCTATCTGCCAGGTAGATCTTCAGGTAGTCTTTCAATCCTTCAATGAGTACGATTTCGGAAATCACAATTTTTATCAGTCCGTATTCGGCATTCACAAAAAAATAATCCGGTTGATCTGTTGAAAGAACATTATTCTTCAGTTTGAAAAAATCCTGCGCTTTATTACAGGCCTTTAAAAAACGTTCAAAGGGAACCGGCTTGACCAGGTAGTCAATCACATCCAGGTTAAACCCTTCAAGTGCATATTTTTCATAAGCGGTAATCAGGATCACCATGGGTCTCACGGAAAGGGATTGAAGAAACTGAATACCGGTTAGTCCGGGCATCTGAATATCCAGGAAGATAAGATCCACTTCCTGTTTATTTAATACACTAAGTGCCTCCATGGCATTGCTGCAGGAAGCCACCCGTAGCAATGATGGAACCTGCCGGATATTGTCCTCCAGCAATGCCAGCGCCAGCGGTTCATCATCTATGGCAACAACGTTCATTTGGAATGCAGTTTAATTTGCAAAGAAACGGTGAACCATCCATTTTTCTTATCCATACTGAGCATATGCTCCCGGTCATATAACAAATTCAAACGCCTCTTTACATTCGGGAGACCGATGCCGGAGGTTTTATCCTTTATTTCTTCTGTTCCGGGAACATATTTATTCCTTACCCGGAAATCGATCAATCCGTCCACGTGCTTCAGCGAAATTTCAATTGCCGGATCTTCCATAATTCCCGTTCCATGTTTAAACGCATTTTCAATAAACGGAATCAGCAGCATGGGTTCAATAAGTTCATTACCACCCGGATCCATATCCACTTTTATGATCAGCGATTTCGTGTATCGCATTTTCTGCAATTCGATATAACTGTTTACGTACTCTACTTCTCTGGACAGGGGCACTTTGTCGTCGTCTGATTCGTAAAGCATATACCGCATAAGTCCCGAAAGCCGGATCAGAGAAGGTTCCAGCAGGTCTGATTTCAACCGCGCCATGGCCACCATATTATTCAACACATTGAAGAGAAAATGCGGACTCACCTGCGATCTCAGAAAAGACAACTCGGTTTTGAGGTTTTCATTCTCGCGTTCCTTCAGTAGTTGTTCCATTTTTACCTGGTCGGAAACAAACCGGTAAGCCGTACTCATCGCCCAGATAAACAGGTATGGAAAAATGAGAAAAAAAGATTCCCGGTGAACCCCTCTTTGTCCGTTTTCCGCAGGAATAAGCGGAAGGACGATTAAGATACAAATAAACAAAGCAACAATGGAGAAGATATAAGCACCAATCTTTTTTTGATTTAGTAAACGGGGAATCAGCACCAGAGAATTCAGATAGAAAAAAGAAGCGAAGCAGGCATCGAATACCAACGCCTTGAGGGTGGCCATTCCTTTCCAGTTGATCCTTGGCTGATCATTTTCCCGGTGGAAAAAAGCCGGCAGGGAAAACAATAATACCCAGGCCAGGATATGGAAGCAGATAACGGCGCCTTTAGACTTATACCATCTTTTACTCATGGAGGATAGAATCGGCGGCAATGTAGGGATATATTGAAAAAATTGCGTGCTTCCTGCGACGAAGGGTGGGATTTCTGCGATGAATCAGATAAAAAAGCCTCCTCCGTAGCGTCTATGGAGAAACGAATACCTGAATTTAGTTTGACTAAATACAACAGCTGCGTTTAACATGCTGAAATGGGGAACGAATAAAATGCGGAATTCCCCAATATGAAATTAAATATTACATTGTAAGATATACAAACCAATGAAAAGAAAAACCTTCATCAAGCTAACATCCACCAGCATGACCGCTCCTTTATTATACCCTCTTAAGGATTGGGTTCAGCAGGAAAGATTAAAAAACTGGTCAGGCAATTTAACATATAGTACGGATAACGTATTTTATCCCAACTCGGTTAACGAAGTACAGGAACTGGTTAAGAAATGCAACCAGCTGAGAAGCCTGGGCACACGGCATTGTTTCAACCCGATTGCTGATAGTAAATACAATCTTATTTCGTCAAAAGAAATGAATAAGGTGGTGGAATTGGATACCCATACAAATACGGTTACCATAGAGGGTGGTATAAAATATGGAGAGTTAAGTCCCTGGCTGCATGAAAAAGGTTTTGCCCTGCACAATCTGGCTTC
>JAYVXJ010000525.1:0-5440 GCA_043785285.1 Chitinophagaceae bacterium | reverse complement strand
CCTTTACCTCATCTTCTTTTCCTAGACCTAAACATGCCACGAAAAAATGGTTTAGAGTGCTTAATGGGAATAAGAAGTAGTAACAAATTAAAAGACATTTTAATCGCCATTTATTCTACTTCTGCTAGTGAAAGTGATATCAAAGAAACATTCCGCAGGGGCGCAAATATTTACATTAAAAAACCAGATGATTTTAATGTGCTTAAACAAACACTTTGTAAAGCAGTCGTGGCGACCTTTCAATATCAGCAGCAAGGTCTAAATAAAGAAGATTTTTTACTGAAGATTTAAATATAGGCGTCCGAGGTGTTCAATTGTCTATTTAACTCTGATAAACAGCACGTAAAAAATGCTCTTAAGGAGAATGTAGTTGAAAATCCTTGTAGTATGATCCACCAAATGGAATAGAAAGGTAATTTCATCAGAACCCAACCGTTTTGAAATAGCTATTTTTTTAAATTTTGAATCTTTATTTCTAACTATTAAATGTATTTAATCATAAAATTTGTAGATAAATATGAGCATCACTTTAAAGCTTTTTTCCGTTATAATATTTAAAAGCTTCTGGCATTACTTTTTTGAGGTCTTCAATTCTTTGTTGGTCTGCCGGATGATCGCTCAGGAGTTCCGGAGGTTTCTGCCCACCCAGTGAAGACATGCGTGTTCAAAATGGAATTGCTTCCTGCGGATTGTATCGGTCCATTGCAGCAAAAATGAGTCCGTAATTAGCTGCTTCACTTTTCTGCCATTCGATACCCTTTTTTAGATCGAAGGTTAATTCCGGATCATTGTCGCGGATTACCTGGTAGAGATAGCTGAGGATGGTACGATAATTTGGCCTCCAATAATTTCTCTTCTAATAGTAATAATTCCTATTCATCTGAAAGCTTTATGATATAAACTGCAAACAGAAATGACCTGGAGAAGGCTAATCTTTCATATAAACATTCATTCCAGGCAGGTTTTAATCCCTAATAAGTGGTGGCCTCGGATTTGAAATAGAAAGTCTAAACTATTTAAATGAAAAAAATATTATTTGTATTATTAACCGGCGTTGCTATTGGGATGTTATTAGCCCCTGAAAAAGGTTCTGAAACCTGGAAAAAGTTAGTAGACGGTCTAGACGATTTCAAAGGCAAAGCTTTGGATGATGGATAAAAGCAAAAGTTTGATTGATAAGGGCGAGGACAAGGCTCAAACTGCTTCTCAGGACTGGTAATTATTGTAAAAATATAGGCTCAGCATTAAGTCGGGTCTAGTATTACAGCTTGCGTGGGTAAGTTTTTCCACATTATAAAAAAGAGATTTCCCGATTCAAAAATTTATAACTTTTTTAATAAATAATTTATGCCTAATTGGTTAAGAGCACTTATTGCAGGCTATGGTGCCAAAAAACTTGGAGGTGGCTGTTTCACTACCATTTTGGTTTTTGTAGTGATATACTTTGTACTCGGACAATGCAATCACCCAGTTGTTCGGCATGCCGGTCTGCATTCAATTTCTAGTGCCCGCATGGCAAAACTAGATAACAGAAAGTAAAAACCGTTTGCAATTGTAAAGAGCCCCAAGAGCAGAAATTTGGAAATGTTGATTATGGATGATGAAGATGCCTTATGCGAGCTGATGCATCCCATTTTAAAAAGATGATGAATGTCAAATCGAATGCGCGTTTACACTAAAAGAAGGAAAAATAAAATGGAGAAGAGAACTACTAGATAATTATCTACCAGAGGGGCCAGGTATTGATATTATTGAAAATGATCACACTTTACTGAATAACTGCAAAGTAATCATGGTCACGGCGGACGAACTGCCTTCAACAAGGAGAAGGGCCAAATCTTTGGGCATTCATTATTTTTTCAAAAACCATTTTCCTTGAAACTGATAAGGTAATTGATTCACCAGATAATTGATTGAATTATTGAATTATGTACTGTCATGGGAAGACTGAGGGATGTAAAACTGAAGTAGTTTTCTACTTGCCATAAGCAAAAACTAAAGACGTAGAATTTAGCCAATAGTAATAGCCAGCTATCATACGTTTTAAGTCATATCCTCCTTTTGGGGTCTCCGTTTATCCTGGCTCGGTTATTTTATAGCCAGGCTATATTGATCACAAAATAACGAAACATGAAAAGAGTACTATTTATTTGCCTATGTTCATTATGGGGTCTTTCCACATCAGCGCAGCAGCCACCTCATCCTCCACTATCCCGGCATCGTCCTGGAGCACCGCCTCATCCACCCCTGCCACCCCATCCGCCGCTGCCCCCACATCCTGACGGAGGGCATAGCGGACATAGTCATGCCTATTATCATCACCACTACTATCATCATCGTCCTTATCGTCATTCTCATTATCATAGCGCACCACCACATCCGCCAAGACCACCACTACCTCCCAGGCCACCTGCGCCGCCACATCCATAGTTTATGTTAATACTCAGATGTGAAATAATTCAGAAACCCTCTCACACATTAAGAAAGAGGGTTTTTTTGATTATGGTATTTATTGTTGAATATTCAATTCTTGGCAAAAAATGTCTATTATGAAATACGATAGAAGAAAGTGGTAATAAAACCACCGTTTAGAATAGGGAGGAAATAATGGTTTCCATTAACTCTTAAGGATTTTAGCGTTTTCATAGCATAAGTTCCGAAGGAATATAGGTCGACTTCGCAAATGATAAAGAGATTCTCCAAATACGATATGAGAAATACGGCAGGGTCGCTAAAATGCACTGCTCATCAAATTATCCAAAAAAAATCCTGCTAGATAAGCTGGACCTGGAAAGAATTATTCTCCAATTATAAGGTACGGATCATCTTTAATATTGAAGCTTAACTGTGTCAACATTGGTTATTTGGCCCAATGTAACCATCGTATTGAGTTCTGCCTCCTTGAAAGTTGTATCGGAAGGCACTAAAACAAAGGGAATAATTTCCTACAGGAATGTCTTTAAATAAAAATCTCCCGTTGGTTGTGTCTGTAAATGCAGATGCAATTGTATCCAGACCGTTGATTGCAAAAATGACGGTTCTAAATGCGTCTGGAATTACCACTCCCTGTATATCTCCACCGTACGGAATGAGTGAAATGATTCTAAGTACAGGTTTCAGCAAATAATTTCCGCCGTTACCTGCTTTTACAATGGATCTTCCCGCATCAAAATCCAGTGTCAGTCTGTAAAGAATTCTTCTGGTCACCTCTTGGTGTACCTGAACCTTCAATCCGGACTCCTGTCCACTTGAGGTTTTTAAAGCAATTTTCTGATTACCCTTTGTGATGAAATAATTATTGTCTCCCAATATCAAGAGGATCGGGCTGATTGTTCCCGGAGGTATAGTAGCATCAGCTAAAAGCGTATCCTTACCATTTGAAAAATCAAACAAATTATACATGCCGGGATGTGCTCCGTTCAATATCACCGGATTGCAGGTATCGCTCATCAAAATTTCTATCTGCTGTATATACACTCATACTTCTTTCACGGGCGCATCAGGACCATAGGTCAGCATAACCTGCAATCTGCCGTTCGTATTAGAACTTTTATCATTCTTAGAGCATGATGCAAAAAATAAAATAGATCCAATAGTAAAGAGAATAAAAAATTGGGGATGCTTTTTAATACAAAACTGATTTCCTATTAATTATTATACTATCATTAAGACTCTGCCAATGCTAAATTGTATAAATCTTTTAAATAGAGATAATCGTTCGTTCAACGATCCTCATTATCCCGGTGATTATGATCTTTTTTATCATGGCCATATGCATGGCCCTTCCCATGTCCTTCATCCCCATGATCATGATATTCTTCCCTATGATCGCGTAAGACGGGCTGCTGATCATAGTATTCGCGGTAATATTCATATCTAGCCCTGTAATTATCATGATGCAGATAGGGCCTTGGATCGTTGATTACCACTTTATATCCCCTGTAAAGGTCGTAAGAACGGCATCTCTCGGGAAGCGAAGAAGAAAAAACCCAATTTCCGCCATTTAAATATATAAACTGGTGTTTGGGAACGTAATAATACGTTTCAATATCAGGCATGTAATAATAGTTGACATTATCATACCCTGTAGGGCCCCAGTTTGGCTGGTTACCCACATTGACGCTGACGCTCACACTCACCTGAGCATGAGCTATATTAATCAGAAAACTTCCAGCCAGTAAGCAAAAAGCCAGAAACAGTTTTTTCATTTTTTTAGAATTTCTTACAGTTAAGCCAAAAGGGATGCCAGACTCCAAAACAAACTGTTATAATAAAAAAGGCAGGTTTCCCATTTTGGGAAACCTGCCTTTTTTATTTATTTCCAAACTCGTAGTATAAAAAACTAACCAAATTTAAAAGTGAAGCCCATGGTCATATAAAACGAATTGGTCAGCTGTTCAGTTACTGTTTTATTCGAAGAACTACCGTTCGATTGCTTTGTGTTGATATTTATTACTGAGGGATTCACTGGGATTGCATAAGTCGGTGTAAAATTAATAACCAATTTGTTGATTGTGTAACTTAATGGGAAGCTGACTTCATAATCCAAAATCTTAAAATTGGATGGATTCACGATGCTGCCAATAACCGTTGATCCTGTGTTACCGGTCACTTTTCCTGTTTTCTTATTGGAAAATCGCTTATTCTTATAATAATTATCGTAAAAATTCTGTGTACCGGCATTCACGCAAATTCCTGGAGTAAAATCAAGTTTATCTTGCAAAACAGTGAAACCATGCTCAAATCCAAAACTTCCTGAATAGTCTATCTGAGCTCCAAAATCAAGGTTCAGATTTAAAAATGTTTTAATCACGCCGAAATCAAATCCATTCTGATATCCTGCACTGGCCTGGATTTCGGAGGATACGCTGGTACTCTGGCTGTTGTATATATACTTTGAAATATTCAGTTGTCCATCGTAATTACCGGTATTGAAAATATAACCGCCTTCAATTGTTACCAAATCCACCCTGCCTGATTCCACACTTGATAAGTAGTTTACGAAAGCAGAAAAATAAAGCCCTGATTTATAGTAGTAACTTAAAACCGGAATATAGTATGGCAATACCGAAGAGTCCTTTCTTCCAAAATACACATCGTTGTTCTGGTAACTGATACCAGCTTCAAAACGTGACGTGGCTTTTTTAACAGGCACAGCCACTAAGGAGCCGCTATAAATTCGTACGCCTAAAACCTGCTTTTTATGTGTACTATCTGGTACGGATTGAGCATAAAGGGGTTGCACGTTAATAGCAAAAAATAAAGCCAGGAGGCTACAAATGAAATGGTTTTTCAATTGGCAATGTATTAATGTGAAATCAATTGTATTAAAATTTGTAAACTAGGTAATGCTTGTTTTAAAAAGTGAAAAAATCAAATCTGTTGCTACCAAAAACCCATTACAGGAGGCTGGTAAGTTTTTATTAGAAAATGATATATT
>JAYVXJ010000524.1:0-5445 GCA_043785285.1 Chitinophagaceae bacterium | reverse complement strand
TTGACTGTAACCAGGCTTTGAATTGGGGGTCCATCATCGAAAGCATATCGGCATTGCGCGAATCCCCGGACCCGCTGATATGCCGGAAGTCATCCGTCACTATGGTGCTGTGCACGATGTACATGGCCACGCCGGGCTCCATGTCCTCAATGGTCTCCTCTAATTTTTTGACCTTATAATTCGCATAAGCTTCGGGAGTAACGACACCGTTAACGGGTTCTGGCTTCCACTCCCCGCTATAGGTGACCAGGTCGTCCAGCACAGGCAGGCCCGCTTTCCAGATCATGGCCCCGACGGAGGCGGCGCTCTTCAGGGCTTCGGGCATGGGTAATGCCATACCTTCCTTCCACTTGCCTTCCGCCTTAAGCTTTTTGATCAGTGGATCGTTGATGTTTGCGGTCAGCATTTTATTGTTGCCGCCAGGGAACATGACGGGTATCCCGTTTTCCACGCCGACCTTAATATATCTTTCGAGATAGGCCCTGCTTGCAAACAAGGTGCCCATATGGGAATCCAGGTGGGTAGGATGCAGCCCTACGGACAAGGCCCGGGCCAGCTGCGCACGGATCTCGGCTTCTACTTCATCGGCACTGGCATGTTTGATAACGTCCTCCGGTTCCGGCCATAAGCACCATTCCGAATCTACAAGGCCAGGCACCTGCTTCACACCGGCCAGGGGAGCCCAGCGGTAATGACGCCATTCGGAAGTGAGGGTCAGGTGCAAACCTGCATCATAGCCCTTTCCCACTGCATACTTTGCAAAACTGGCGGCCCAGGGACAGGGCATCATGATGCTGGTCGAAGTAGCAACCCCTTTTTCAATGGAATTGATGGCGCCCTCATTCGAATTGATGGACATGCCTGCATCATCCACATGGAAAATGATCACTTTGGCCCCTTTGGGGAAACCGAGTTTTTCCGCATACGTGGTATTGTCTTTTGCAGTGGAATTCGTCTTTTGGGCATAGGAGCCGGTAAGGCCAACCTGTAAAAGGCTGATCATCGCTGTCAACAACTTTATTTTTTTGAAGAACATGATAATTTATTTAAAATCTTAGGCCGGTTTATAATGATTGAGCCCGGTTGAAGGCTGTTTACCAGGAAAATAATCCGGGAACCCAACCTATTTAGCAGGAAAATAGTTATCCAGCCACGCCAATGTCTTGGTAAATACATCCACGGCAGCGGCGGGCCCCATTCCGTGTTTCTCATGGGGATAGAATTCGTATTGAGCCGGTATGTTCAAAGACAATAGTTTTTTATACATTTTCTCCGCCTGGGTGTAATTTACCAGCGGGTCTTCTCCGCCATGGAATAAGATGGTGGAAACGCCGGTCTGCCTGGTGACCCGGTAATAGGGGCTGGCATCCAGGCACACCTGGGCCTGCGGGTCTGTGACGCCCAAAAGGGCAACCACCTTGCTATCGGCATCCTTATTATCTGCGCGGACCGCTTTGTCGGCGAGATCTGTCGGTCCCCAGAAATCCACTACCGTCTTTATACGTTTGGCGCTGTCGTAACCATAAGCATATAACATAGCCAGATGGCCGCCTGCGCTTCCGCCCATCAGGGCAAACTCGTCGCCCCGGTAATGGTATTTTTTCGCATTGTCTGACAGCAGGGTCAGGGCTTTGGAGATATCTTCTATCTGTGCCGGGAAGATATTTTTCCCGTCTTTGACCAAGCGGTAGTTCATCGAAACGAAAATGTATTTCCTTTTGCCTACCAGCTCTTCGATCAGCTCTTTGGGAAATTCGGCCTTATCGCCTCCTGTCCAGCCGCCGCCGTGCAGGTAGACGATCACCCTGGCATTATCATACTCACTGGGTATATAGGCATCCAGCACATTGTCCGGGTCAGCCTTACTATAGGTTATATCAGATAATTTCCTGTATAATGGCAGGGTATAACCAGTCTTGGCCGACGGATTAGCCACGCCAGATGCCGCCCTGCCATTGCGTTGGCGGGCTTGGTTAAGAAAAGCAACAAGGTCGTCGGGATGGTCCGTTTGCATACCCTGTACGCCTTTGTTGAGGGCCTTATTCCAGAGGACGGAATCTTCATTTGCCCTTTCCACATCAAGCCATACAGCAATGCCTTTTTCCCGGGCTATCGCCAGCATGGCCGTGTCCGTCAGGTTATCCAGCACTTCTATCTGTACCTGGCCGAGGAAAAAGCGGAACTGGGTTGGTGTTCTTATTTCATCAGGCAGGCTGGACATGAGAGGCATGTCCGGCGCCGCTTTTTTCCATCGCCTGTATTGCTCTGCCTTATTCAGGTATACGACCACCTGCTTTTCCATCCCGGCGGCTTTCAACTGCCGACAGGTTTCTTCCGGATCGGCATCCTTAAAATCCAGGTAGATATTCATGCGCTTCCTGCAGGCTTCCAATACTTCTTTGAATTCGGGGATCCGGTAGGTCTTATGATCTCCCGCTTTGACATGACCGACGATGGCCAGTTTCTTTATTTCCTCCAGGGTCAGGTCCTTTACATTTCCCGTGCCGTCGGTCATGCGGTCGACAGATACGTCATGGCTCAATACCAGGTGACCGTCTTTGGTGGTACGCAAGTCTATCTCAACATAATCCGCCCCGCTCTTAATGGCTTCTTTAACGGAGGCTACCGTATTCTCGGGCACATTAATATGGTTGCCCCGGTGGGCTATCACGACAAATCCGTTTTTCGCCACTGGCAGCGGAGAAGGGCCCTCCTGCGCTCTCAGCCCTGTCGAAAAGAATACCGAAAAGAATATAAATAGTTTTTTTATTAGCATGCTAGTGTAATTTTAATTCATCCTTATCCATGACGAACATCCGGGTGCTCTCGGTATAGTCCCCACCATTAGGGTCTTTGTATTTAAGGTCGAGATAAAAAGCCCTGAACCCGGATCCGGGGAGTTTCTCCGTGAACACGATCTTCGACTTTCCGGCATCGCCCAGGCTCCTGCTGGTCCAGACGGCTTTCCGGAAGATCATATTCTCCGAGTTCGCAGACCAGATAATGGCTTCTTCCAGGATATCGGAGGTGGCTTTGACTGTGACTTCCACTTTTCCTTTCTTCACTTTCGTGTTCCAGCTACAGGCAGGATAGGGCTTGTGGGCAAGGGTCAGTCCGAAGAAGGCGCTCAGTGAATTAAAAGCCTCTTTTCCACCGCCGAGATTATGGCCGACATTCGGCGAGTACATGATCATGTTGCGGCCGGGAATACTGTCATAGTAATTCTTAATAGCATCCACTACCCAATATTCATCATTGGTCCCCATGAAGATCATTTTCGGCATCGTTAGCCTGAGGCGGTAGGAATAGGGGTCAACCATGGTATTGATTGCGCCTCCGCCCGCTGTATGCGCCTGTTGGGGTATTCCCAGCCTGACATAATCTTCTATCTCGATGCTATATTCTTTCCAGGCCTTGATCTGGTAGTCCAGGTTGACCGGCATGTTCAGGATATCGATCACCATGGGACCAATAGCCTCTACCCTGCTGTCACTGGCCCCCGTGAGCCAGGTCGTCCAACCGCGCTTGGAGGCGCCGGAAACGACAAAACGGTTGATGGGGTGATTCAGCTTGCTGCCGGCGAACTGCTGGATAGCATCCATCGCGCGGACAGCACTCTTCACCATGGGAAAAAGCAGGGGCCAGGAATAGTCGCCGTCCTGCTTGAAATTATGGAGCGTATAGGAAATCAGGGCATCTTCCGTGAGGTCTCCATATAAAGGCTGATTTGGCGTCTCCCTGAGTATGGCGACAATTGCTTTGTTCTTCGACGCGACCATGGCAGCCTCTTTCAACTTATCGTCTTCCATGTCGGCCCAGGTGGGCAGGCCGTCCTTCACATGTCCACCTACAATAATCAGCAGGGCTCCGTCGTAACTATTCACTTTAGGGATGATGATGGACAATTGATGTACCCAGGTGATGCCGCGCCATTTCTGGGACACCAGCAGGAGGTCATAGACCTTTAAATCGGCTACATCGTGTGTATTCTTTATTTCCCAATGGAAGGTGGTATCCCCGTTATTCAGGTAATTCTCCAGGGCATTGGCGGGCGTAGTAGCTACTCCGAAAGGGAAGGTCCGCTCCTGTTCGGGAGTATATAGCGACGATTGCGCGAAGACAGCATGAAAGCCCAGGACCAGGATAGATGCAAGCGATAGTGGCAGGCGGTAAAGGCTTTTCGCGGTAAATGATGCGACCAGCTTTAATAGTATTTTCTTCATGAGAATATAAATGTTTGATTGAATAATTGTTCTTATTTCCCCGCGTCGGTTGCAGCAGGGCTGTCCCCGACAAGTTTAAGCGCCTGGTCGATATAGATTTCCCCCGTCATTTCACCCAGGCTGGTATTACTGACATATTCGTATCGTTTAAAGCTCCTGAAATCTACCTTCGTCAGCATATACCCGAAGGCGTCGTTCGTGAGTCCGAAAAGAAAGGGTTGTTTGGTATTCATATGCCGCTTCACATAATAGCCGATATTGGGCAGGGCTTCACCCGGAACCGTGAGCACCTGTGCGGTACCGATATCCAGCAGGTTGAGCCGGGTCGAGATCGAGTCCTGGCTCGCCATCGGGCTCTTCAACGGGCTCTTGCTAAGAATATATTTCATGATGGGGTTATCGATGGGAAAACGGATCATGCGGGACCCACAATACAGGGCGGGGTCTTTTTGCAGGGGCGCGTCTGCTACTATACGCAAGGCCTCGTCTGCAAGGAGCTCCCCTATCCGGATACACTCCTCCCAATCATTAGCCTCTTTCCCGCTTTCACGGCGGTTGTCGGCGGTCACCATGCCGCCCTGGGCACTATTCATGAACAGGGCTATACCCCCTACTTTCGATTCGATCCTTGCATAAAGGGGGCCGCAGAGATCGGGACTTAGGATATTCTGGCCGGACCCAATGACTTCGGGATGAATGGCATAGTTCACCAGCGTGGCGATGGGGAGGCCCTTACGGCTTCCCGCGATGGCGATGGCCTGTATCACCCCGCAACGGGGATCATATAGTTTGTCGGCATAATAGTTATAAGCTATCTTTCCTTTGGCTTCTCCCACAGCTATTTTAAGTGCGGCGGGGGCAAGGTTTTTCACGGCTTCATTCACGGCATCGGCGATCTGGCGGGTACACCAATCGAGGTATTTCAGGTCAGCGCCTGTCTTCCCCTTCTCATCCGGGAAGGCGTAAGCATCGGGAGCGCTATGGGTATGTGTGGCCCCAATCAGTACGTTCTCCGGGGCGATCCCTTTTATGAGCGTACGCGAGCGGTCGCCCAATATAGCCGACCAGCCGAGATTGTCGACCCCTACGATTGCGAAACGGGTATTCCCTTTTTCCAGCACCAGCACCCGTGCATAGAGCTCTCCCTTTTTCTGGGTCGTGGGTTTAGGTGTGCCGATGCCACCCGATACAGGCAACAGGGGATCCGGGGTGAGGATGCGGA
>JAYVXJ010000523.1:0-5449 GCA_043785285.1 Chitinophagaceae bacterium | reverse complement strand
GCATTCGTGATCGTTGCAACATTGGTATTGGGAATCATGACCGTAACCCCCGACAATGGAGCACCATCTTCACCAGAGGTTACATTTCCCGTAATTATTTCCTGCCCTTGCCCATCTACAGTACAAACAAGCAATGTGAAGAAAACCAGGATTAGTTTTGGTAGCAGTTTCATTTTTATTTCATTATTTTCGAGAGTTAAAGAAAGAATAAAACTAAATAAAAACTTTTTGATAAAAAAAATAATTTTATTTCCTTTTTAATTTTTAATTGCATGCCCGAGAATGACTCCTTATAAATTTACCCTCCAATATAGATAAGCAATAGCTTTAAAGCAATTCTTTATAATATGTAATTGCCGACATATGAAAGGAAATATAAATTTTTTATAACAAAAAAATAAATGAGGAACTGTGGAAGGGACTCGTTGTGGAGCGGTTTTAGGGGAAATATATGGCGGTTTTGAGGATTACTTTCAGTAGCTCCGGAGGGTATTACCCACCAATCCGGGACCGTTTCGGTCTCAGGCTGTTTTATTTACCTGCTCCGGCAACCCTGTTTACCTCGCATGTAACTAAAACGCCCCCACATTTAATGCGGGGGCTGTTGTTGCCCGACGAGGATTCGAACCTCGACAAACAGAATCAAAATCTGTCGTACTGCCTTTATACTATCGGGCAAAATACCATAAACTCAAACACTTAAGGGGGCAAAAATAAGGTATTTTGGAAAAGATTTTCACTAAAAAGACCTCGTTCTGTAAACAATTTCAAACTTCCACCAGGTAGAAATATCTCTTCCCTTTCTGAACGAGTATGTACTTATCATGAAGCAGCAAATGCCCATCCACATTGAATTGGATGCTTTCAATTTTTTGACGGTTTATACTCACACCCCCATTTTGAATCAGCTTTCTGGCTTCGCCCTTACTGGGAAGAATGCCCGTTTCTGCGAGGAAACTCACCACGTCAATACCCCCATCCAAACGGCCCCGCGAATATTTTGTCTTAATAATCCCTTCCATTGCCTGCAGATCCGCTTCACTCAGGGTTTCAACAGTACCTGTTTGGGCAAATAGCTTTTCCGTGGTTTTCAATGCAGTTTCATATTCTGCCTGACCATGAATAAAAATCGTCACTTCCCTGGCCAGTGTTTTTTGCAAAACCCGGTCAGCCGGATTTCGCTTCTTTTGCTGAATGAGGGTTTCAACATTAGTACGCGTCAAAAAAGTAAAAATCCGGATCCATTTTTCTGCATCTTCATCCGCAGCATTCAGCCAGAATTGGTAAAATTGATAGGGAGAAGTTTTCTGAGGATCCAACCAAATATTTCCTTTTTCTGTTTTTCCGAATTTGCCTCCGTCCGATTTCGTAAGTAAAGGGCAGGTAAAGGCAAATGCTTCACCACCCGCTTTTCTCCGGATCAGTTCCGCCCCGGTGGTGATGTTTCCCCATTGATCACTTCCGCCCATCTGCAACTTACAATTCCTGTTTTTATACAACCAGTAGAAATCATACCCCTGAACGAGCTGATAGGAAAATTCTGTAAAACTCATGCCTGATGTGCCTTCCAGCCTTTTCTTTACACTGTCTTTAGCCATCATGTAATTCACGGTAATGTGTTTGCCCACATCCCGGATGAAATCCAGGAATTGGATCTCCCGGAACCAATCGTAGTTGTTTACCAGGATCGCTGCATTCGGTAAATCGCTATTGAAATTCAGGTATTTTTCCAGTTGTTTACGGATGCCCACGAGGTTAAACCGCAGGGTCTCTTCATCCAGTAAATTCCGTTCTTCGCTTTTTCCGCTGGGATCTCCAACCATACCTGTGGCACCCCCAATAAGGGCTACCGGACGATGACCTGCTTTCTGCAGATGGACGAGCAGGAGAATGGGTACCAGACTGCCAATATGAAGGCTGTCCGCCGTAGGGTCAAAACCGATATATCCGGACGTCATCTCCCTGGAGAGTTGCTCTGCCGTACCGGGTATGATGTCCTGGATCATACCCCGCCATTTCAGTTCTTCTAACAGCGACATAACCGTTCTGGGGAATTTTGGCAAAAGTAAGGGATATTCGCGTCCTGAATGGATCGCAATATTCTGAATAAAAACGCGTTAGAATAAGTTTATGGTATTGACTTCAGTCGTACGCAGAACCAAAAAATACTGCTCCTGCCCCTTCCTGATGCTTTTGCTTTTTTGCAACCCGGCAATGGCTCAGTTTGCAAAATATTCCAATGAATTTTTGAATATCGGCGCAGGGGCCAGAGGAATGTCCATGGGTAATGCACAGGTTGCCTCCGTGAGTGACGGAACTTCCGGATACTGGAATCCCGCTGCACTGGCAGATATCAGAACCAGTCCCCAGCTAAATCTGATGCATGCTGAGTATTTTGCCGGAATAGGCAAATACGACTTTGCCAGTCTTGTTCTTCCGTTAAAAGATAATAAACGGACATTAGGACTTACCCTGCTTCGTTTTGCTGTAGATGATATTCCCAATACGGTGTTTCTGGTTCAGCCCGACGGCAGTATTAATTTCAGTAATATCACTACTTTTTCGTCTGCAGATTATGCTTTTTTAATTTCACTTGCCCAACAGGTGAACTGGATCAAAAACCGGAAAGTAAATTTTGGCATAAATGCTAAAATCATACACCGGCAGGCAGGTGATTTTACAAAGGCCTGGGGATTTGGGTTTGACGCCGCCGTTCAGGTAACCGGTGACCGGTGGAAACTCGGACTTGTAGCCAAGGACGTGACAACCACTTTCAATGCCTGGTCGTATAATATTAATCAGGAATGGCGTGAAGTATTTTATGCCACCCAGAATGATATACCCTCCAATTCCATTGAATTGACCGCTCCTCAACTGATTCCGGGATTCTCTTATAATTTCCCGATCAACAAGAAGATCAATTTACTGGCAGAGGCGGATTTTGATATTACGTTTGATGGTCGCCGTAATACAGTCTTTAGTTTTGATCCCGTAAGTATTGATCCAAGAATGGGATTGGAATTATCGTATAATAATGTTTTTTTTGTACGGGCAGGAATCAACAATTTCCAAAAAGCCCTGGATGACAGAGATACTACGAACCGGAAAAAGATCTGGGTCTACCAGCCTTCTATCGGAGCGGGTTTCAAAATCGGAGATGTGCAGATTGATTACGCTTTTACTAACCTCGCTAATCAGTCGAACCCTTTATATACCCACGTGTTTTCGTTAAAAGTAGATCTGGTGGATGTCAAAAAGAAAAGTAAAAAGAATTAACCCCCCCCGAAGAAAACCCGAGCCTGACTATGAAAAAAATTTTTACACTGTGTTTGCTCCTTTGTGCTGGCAGGTTGTTCGCCCAAACCTACTATAACGAATGGATAGACTTCAGTAAAACCTATTACAAATTTAAGGTAGCCGCCGACGGCCTTTACCGTATTCCCCAGTCCGTTTTGGCAGCAGCAGGATTAAGTAATACGGATGCTAAAAACTTTCAGCTTTTCCGGAATGGTGTAGAAGTGCCTGTTTATACTTCCGTGAGCAGCGGGCTTCTTTCAGCAGGAGATTATATTGAATTCTGGGGTCAGATGAATGATGGGAAACCGGACAAGCCGCTTTACCGGAACCCGCTTTACCAGCATACGGATAAATGGAGTCTGGAAACAGATACGGCTGCGTATTTTTTGACGGTTGAACCAACCGGTTCAACTTTCCATTACAATACCATTGCCAATGATACCAGTTCGAATACTCTTCCCATAGAACCTTATTTCACTTATACAACCGGAACTTATTTCCGTACCCAGCTGAATCCGGGAGAAGCTGCCGTGCTGGAACAATACATCTATTCCTCCTCTTATGATAAGGGAGAATTCTGGAGCTCTGATTTTTCCAACCCCGGAAATCCAGTTTCGGATAATCAGAATAACCTATACATTTTCAATGGAGGAGCCGCTGCCAATCTGAAATTCGGAGCAGCAGGCTGTTCAGATACATTACGGCACATTCAGGTGAAGCTTAATAATGTACTCATTAAAGACACTATATTAAATAACTTCAATGATCTGGTGAGTAATGTACCCATTCCGCTCGCATCATTAAACACGGTATCCTCAAACTTTCAGTTCCTCAATAATTCACAGGCTGTCACTTATGCAGACCGCCTTGTTGTTTCCTTTTATGAGCTGACCTATCCGAGACAGTTCAACTTAGGAGGACAGTCAAATTTTTCTTTTGTATTGCCTGCCAGGATCAGCGGATATTTCTTAAAGATCAGCAATTTCAACCAGGGAGCTGCCGTTCCGGTTCTTTACGATCAAAGTTCAGGGCAAAAATTTATAGCCATTTCATCTGGCGGGATCCTTACGTTTGCGATACCCGGCTCATCTTCTTCCCGCAAATTTATACTGGTCAGTGAGGATCCTTCCAATAGCCGGACGATTACTACCCTAACACAAAGAACTTTTGTTCCTTATAGTGATCCGCTGAATCAGGGGAATTACCTGATTATCAGCAACCCGGTCCTTTACACAGGATCCAGCGGAAACAATCCCGTAGTGGATTATAAGAACTACCGGTCATCCTTAGGCGGAGGTGGGTTTAATACCCAGCTAATGGATATCAATGAACTAGCCGACCAATTTGCTTTTGGCATACGCAAACATCCTTTATCCATTAAGAATTTTCTGAATTACGCAAGAAATACCTATGGTCAAAAACCGGAATTCGCTTTATTGATTGGCCGGGGTATGGCCTATAATGAATACCGCAGATTTGAATCGGATCCGGCAACCGATCAATTAGATCTTGTTCCTACTTTCGGATTTCCCGCTTCCGACGTGTTGCTTGCTTCTGCAGATGGAGCAAGCCCGGTAAACCTCATTCCCATAGGCAGGCTCGGAGCTGTGAACGGACCAGAAGTAGAAAACTATCTGAACAAGGTGAAACAATACGAGCAGGCGCAGCAAACCGCGCCAAATACCATTGATGGAAGGGCATGGCGAAAAGCTGTGATTCATGTTACAGGAGCAACGGAGCCCTTTCTGGAAAGCGTACTTTGCAATTACATGTCCGTTTATCAGCAAATCATTTCGGATACCCTTTTTGGCGCAAATGTATACCGGTTCTGCAGTTCCACTGTTGATCAGAATAATCAGGTATCAAGTTCTCTTTTCCCCCAATTGTTTACCAATGGCGTCGGAATACTTACCTATTTTGGTCATTCCTCTTCTTCCACACTTGGCTTTAATCTGGATGATCCCGGATTATATAATAACCAGGGAAAATACCCGGTCTTCTATGTAAATGGATGTTATGCGGGTAATTTTTACACATACGATCCCGGCCGTCTCACCAATGGCAAGACGCTTTCCGAAAACTATATTTTTATCAAAAACAAAGGGTCTATTGCATTCATTGCGAGCACCCATTATGGAGTGGTAAATTATCT
>JAYVXJ010000522.1:0-5471 GCA_043785285.1 Chitinophagaceae bacterium | reverse complement strand
TTGTTTATGTTTGCCTGGTTTTCAGTTTTCATGACCCAAACCCAAGGTAGGCAAGCATGGTAAAAAACGTAAATATCGAAGAATAGTCAGACGCTATTTAACTTTTTGAACTACGGCATAAATTTTCATCCCGGCAAGATCAACCTGTATTGACGAATAACCATCTTTAGTTTTAAGGATCCTGACAGGCCTTTGCACTTCACCAAGTTCCGGACTCAATACTGATAATTCGGGCACATGGATCCTATTAATATTTATCTCATAGGTAGTGTCAGCAAGAAAACGCATGCTTTTTTAAAACCGATCACATTATATCAGGAAAAAATCAAAATCAAGTGACCCAATTTTGGTTTTTAACCACTTGGTCTGTTTTTAAAGTTTCGGTTTTCGTTTTTTGAGCTGTTTTTTTCCTTCCCGGACATAACATGCCCTTTATAATCCTCCTGTTGATTTTGCCTTATGCTGCTTTTGCCAGAGCAGCCTGTTTTCGTTCTCTTGCCAGCAATACATTTCCCAATTGGTGAAGATTATAGGCCAGAACAATTATTCCTACTGAGCGTTGATATCCCCTTAACCCTTTATCCATACAACGGTTTAATCCATGATGTTCGAGCATATTAATATTACTTTCTACTTTTATAATCCACAATGAGGTCATACCAGTTGCATTTTTTTCAGCGCCCTTCTCAATACGATCCTTCTCAGGGCGTGGTCGTCAGATCGCGGTTTGGGCAAACGGGCTCACAATAACCACACTCGATGCATTTATCCACCTCCTCTTCCACACTAGGCAGATCTTTTAAATTTTTTAGATGTATCCTTATTATCGTCATTTATAATAACACCCGGGTTCAATAGATTTTCCGGATCGATAATCAGCATGGCCGTTCTCCCCGATGGCATTCAACGCGAGTTTGACCGGCGGAAGCCTTTGAAGCGCCAGTTGGTTTTCGGCTTCCACCATTTAAATAATAGCAGGAGACAAATGATGGATGCGATGCCGGCAATAATATCCGGCAGCATGGATCCCATATAGTTCGAGCAGAAGCATTGAAAAAAACAAATGATATACCGGAGACGAGCGTGGCGGGCAATACTTCTATGGATCTTTTAAAATCAATCATGAGGGTGACCAGGTAAAAAGGAAGCAGCATGGATAAAAAAGGCAGGGTTCTTCCCGGCCGTGCCTTCCAGAAAAGATCCGAAGGAAAAGGCAATCAGCAAAACCTGCAACCTCCGGTCGGAGGTGATGGTGCCCATAAAATTTTTGATCACTTCAAACTGACTGCTTTTGACGGTGATATTAAACAGGAATAAGGCCGGTAAAATAATCCGGCAAATGGGAAAGAGACCATACAATGCGCCATGCGCCATGGATAACAGGGCAAGACTTGCCGGCATCCGGTAGATCAGGAGAGCAATGATCAATGCAACAGCCGCAGTGAGCAGGCTTGCCCTGTACCCTTTCATTCTTTTGATAATCAATACCCAGAATATGAATGCAGTAGGCACAACGGCAATCAGCGCCGATAAGAAAATATTATGTAATGATCAGTGACCTCTACCCGGCTCATTCCTTATTGGATTTTTTTATACCATCCAGTAATAGCTAATAATTTCAGCTTCATGCCGGTGAAAAAACAGGATGTTAAAAAAGTATACATCTTGAATGGAATATTGAATCTTTATATTCATATAGGTTGATACATTTGAATATAGTCTTTTTATCAAGCACCAAAATAACTACTAATTTTATGGACGCTACCACTGTTCCTGCATTTCAGAGCCATGCTGGTTTATCAGGCCCCACCGGAAAATGTAGCTGGATCAAAAGAAAAGGCACTCTGTATTTAGCAGTGCAATTACTTCTTCTTATTTGTTTTCAGGCAAATGCAAATCTTCCATCGAAAGAAGATGCCGGACTGCGCAAGGTAAAATATTCGGCC
This sequence comes from Chitinophagaceae bacterium, assembly GCA_043785285.1. Classification (GTDB taxonomy): domain Bacteria; phylum Bacteroidota; class Bacteroidia; order Chitinophagales; family Chitinophagaceae; genus Puia. Next base: position 3,525 of record JAYVXJ010000522.1, on the reverse strand, counting down.
AATGATTATGGCCGGAAAATTCCGCTTGATTTCCCGCTTAGTGGAAGAGTGGTGGATAAAACCACCGGAAAACCGGTTGCCGGCGCTTCCGTAATTATCAGAGGCGTAAAGAGAGGAACTTCCACCAATGAGGATGGAAGATTCAGTTTAACGGTCCCTACCGGTAAATCGATCATCATTATTTCATCCGTAGGATATACTACTGTTGAACAGTCCGTATCGGACCAGTCTGTAGATATTACCATTGAGATCCTTCAAAGCCAGGGGAATTTGGGCGAAGTGGTCGTTACAGCCCTGGGCATCCAGCGCCAGGTCAAGTCGCTCACCTATGCCACGCAAAAGGTCGGCGGAGATCAGATCAATGAAGTGAGGGATGCTAATTTCACCAATACATTAAGCGGAAAGGTGGCAGGATTAACGATCACCCCTTCTGCCAATGGACCAGGAGGCCCTACGCGCATCGTATTGCGGGGGAACCGTTCTATCCAGGGTGTCAATAATGCACTGATCGTGGTAGACGGAGTGCCTATAGATAATTCTACGCCTTCAGGCCAGATCAAGAATGATGCCGGTGATGATAACGGCGGGCATAGCGGAACAGATGGCGTTTCCTCCATCAATCCCGACGATATAGAGTCGATAAATGTACTGAAAGGAGCATCCGGTGCGGCTTTATATGGTAGCCGGGCAGCCAATGGCGTTATCATGATCACAACGAAAAGAGGGAAATCCGGAAAAATGAGTGTGAATGTCAATTCCGGCGCCGCTGTGGAAAGCTCCCTTTCACTTCAGAAACTGCAAAATGAATATAGCCAGGGTGCGGGTGGAAATTACTCTACGCTTACAGGTACCAGTTACGGAGCGAAAATTACAGGCCAGTCAGTTACCGATTGGCAGGGTAAAACGGTCAATCTGAAGGCTTACCCCAATAATATAAAGGATTTTTTCAAGAATGCGTTTTCTACCAATAATGCTGTTGGGGTAAGCGGGGGGTCTGAAAAGACGCAAACCTATCTTTCTTATGCAAACAACTATGTGAACGGGATCATACCGACCAACGAACTGTTAAGGCACACCTTCAATGCAAGACTGGGGATGGATATCACTGATAGATTGTCGGTTGATGCCAAGGTCACTTATACCTTGCAGGACATTTATAATAAACCGGGCGTTGGCGGTGATGGAATGGTCGTAGCGAATTTGTTCCAGATACCAAGGACGGTAGACCTCCAGAGTTTAAAAAACTATCGTAATATAGATGCCAACGGTGTTGAAACGCCTACTTACTGGACAAGCCCGGGGCCTGTTTATATGAATCCTTATTGGACCATTAATAACACCCATCATAATGAAAACCGGAACAGGGTGACAGCGCTCGTAGCCCTTAAATATAAAATTGCCGACTGGCTGAATGTGCAGGGCCGTGTAAGCTCCGACAGCTATACTGATTTTATTACACAGATATATGCGAACAACACGGCTAATTACGCCCGTAAACCGGGGGGCTTTTATATGGAGGAAAATGATTTTCTTGCCGAGCGCAACGTAGACGTTCTGTTGAATGGAAACAATAACATAACGAAGGACCTTAAAGTGACCTATAACCTGGGAGGATCTGTTTTATCGCGCAGTTCCAGGTACAGACAGTCTATTGCCGATGGCCTTAACATCAACAACAAATTTGACCTCAGCTTTGGGACTACGTTAAGAGAAGTTACTTTAACGCCTAAAAGACAATTACAGTCAGTATACGGTACCGCGCAGTTCAGCTTTAAAGATTATCTTTTCCTGGATGTCACCGCAAGGAACGATTGGTCCAGCACGCTGCCAGGCCCATACAGCTATTTCTATCCTTCTGTGGGACTTTCAGCTGTTTTATCCGATATGCTGCGCATGCCTGCCTGGATCAGTTTTGCGAAAGCAAGGGTTTCGGCCACACAGGTCGGAAATGATTCTGACCCGTATCTGATCAACCAGACCTATGGTTATCTTACAGGGGCTTATGGAGGCTATATTGCCGCCAGCAGTATTAAATCTATCGGAAACCTGAAGCCGGAACTTACAAAGTCATTTGAAGCCGGTACGGAGTGGCATTTTATCGGTAACCGGTTCGGGATTGATTTCACGTATTACAAAACGAATTCAAGGAATCAGTTATTATTGGTTAATACGCCAGCTTCCTCCGGATTCTCTCAGGCTTATATAAATGCTGGTAACATTCAGAACACGGGCATTGAAGTAGTTCTTTCTGCCAAAGTAATAAAAGCCGCCAATTTCAGCTGGGATATAGGCTTGAACTATGCTTTAAATAACAATAAAGTGATTTCTCTAACGCCCACGCTAACCTCGGTTCCTTTGGGATCGTCGGTGAATATCCGTACAGCAACGCCTTTAGTTACGGTGGGTGGTTCCTATGGTGATTTATATGCCTATACCTGGGAGAAACTGAATGGTCAATATGTAGTCAATGCCAATGGCGTTCCCGTTTCTACCGGCATAAAAGAAAAAATAGGGAATTACAATCCAGATTATACCATTGGATTCAATAATACTTTTGTATATCGTCATTTGTCGCTGGGTATTTTGATAGATGGAAAATTCGGTGGCGTGGTAACATCGGGAACGGCAGCGCAGTTTGCTTATGCCGGCACATCGGCCGTCACAACAAAATTCCGGGATCCGGGGTCATGGTTACTTCCGGCCATACAGGCAGATGGAACCAAAAACGGCACAGCGATTGATGCTGAACAGTTCTGGCAAACCGTCTCTTCCGCCGATTATAGCTGGGGTCAGTTCTTTACTTACGATGCCACCGCCGTAAGGGTGCGGGAAGTAACTTTGGGATATGATTTCAGCCATCTGCCTTCTTTCCTGAAAATGGCCAGGTTATCCTTGGTTGCCAGAAATCTGTTCTTTATTTACAGGGGTAGTTCTATCATGAACATACCAGGTATAGGAAAGAGAAAGCTGGATTTCGACCCAGAAGTGAGTTTTGGGAACAGCAATTATCAGGGTATTGAATATTACAGTCTTCCTTCCACCAGGAGCTTAGGCGTTAATCTGAAACTTTCATTCTAATAAAAGATATTCTATGTGTAATACTAACAGAAAAGTTAAAGCACTTTCACCAGGAACCCTTTCCTTGCTGTTTATGATGCTTGTATTCGGCAGCTGTACAAAAAAGTTTGCCCAGCTAAATACCGACAATACAAAAATAGTCACGGTTAGCACGAAGGAATATCCCTATATGTTCTCTTACGCCCTCATGGCATCCACCTTAAGCCCGGACAATTATGAAGTGGGCGAAGGAGCCTATTCCGGGGTTTATTCCCAACTCTATACCCAGGCCGCCCAGTCATTTCCCACAGACAGATATGTGATAGTCCAGGGCTGGCTTCCATATTGTTGGAACCCTGTATATGTTTATGCAGCCCCGCAGTTAAAGACCATTCTTACCAACTCAGATCCTGCATCGGCCGAAAATGCGCTGGCTAATATCTGGTGGGTATGGATGTTCGACCGGGT